>NZ_JBFUBK010000094.1:0-25538 GCF_056405815.1 Pseudomonas sp. P1_F1_2
TCACGACTGCTTCGCAGCCGAACGCAGGCTGCGCCAGCTGCTACAAGGAGCGGTGTATTGGCTGTTACAGGCTAAACCGTCCAACCATGTTGTTCAGGTCCAGCGCCAATCGCGACAACTCATTACTTGCCGCGCTCGTCTGGTTGGCCCCGGTCGCCGACTGCACCGACAAATCACGGATGTTCACCAGGTTGCGGTCCACTTCGCGGGCCACTTGCGCCTGTTCTTCAGCGGCGCTGGCGATGACCAGGTTGCGTTCGTTGATTTCGACGATCGCGCTGTTAATGGTGTCCAGCGACAGACCGGCACCGCGAGCAATATTCAACGTCGACTCGGCGCGCTCGGTGCTGTTACGCATCGAATCCACGGCGTGTTCGGTGCCGCTCTGGATGCTGCCGATCATGCGTTCGATCTCGCTGGTCGACTGCTGGGTGCGATGCGCCAGGGCACGAACTTCATCCGCAACCACCGCGAAACCACGCCCGGCCTCACCGGCGCGTGCCGCTTCGATGGCCGCGTTCAGGGCCAGCAGGTTGGTCTGGTCCGCCAGGCCGCGAATCACGTCCAGCACTTTGCCAATGTCGCGGGATTCGTTGGCCAGGTCGCCGATCAGTGTCGCAGTGCTCTGCACATCGGCGCTCATGCGTTCGATGGCGCTGACGGTTTCCTGCACCAGGTCACGGCCGTCACCCGCCGAAGTGGTGGCGTTTTTCGAGGCTTCGGAGGTGCTCACCGCGTTGCGTGCCACTTCTTCCACGGCACTGGTCATTTCGTTGACCGCGGTGGCCGCCTGCTCGATTTCGTTGTTCTGCTGGGTCAGGCCGCGAGCGCTTTCGTCGGTCACACTGTTGAGTTCTTCAGCGGCCGACGCCAGTTGAGTGGCCGAGCCGGAAATCCGCTGCAGGGTGTCGCGCAGCTTGTCTTGCATCTTCGCCATGGCGGCCAGCAAACGGCCGGCTTCGTCTTCGCCGTCGACCGTGATCGGGCGAGTCAGATTGCCTTCGGCAATGCCTTCGGCCGCGCTCAGGGCATTGGCGATCGGCTTGGTGATGCTGTGGGTCAGCAGCCAGGCGAACAGCACAGTCAGGCCAGTGGCGAAGACCAGCAATGTAATCACCAGGGTGAAGGCCGAGTCGTACTGGTCGGCCGCTTGCTGGTTGGTGTCGACGGTTTGCTGGGTGTTGATCTCCAGCAAACGGTTGAGCACGGTGTTGACTGCTTCGGAGTTGGTCAGCAAATCGGTGTTGAGCAAGGTGCGCAGTTCATCCACCTGATTGTTGCGCGACAGGCTCTTCATGCGGTCTTCGATCTGGCGGTACTGGCCGAGCAACTGCACATATTGATCGTAGGCGGCACGCTCCTGCGGGCTGCTGATGAGCTTTTCGTACGTCGACTGGGCGGTACGGATCTGCTGATTGCGGGTTTCCAGCAACTCCATGGTTTTCTGCTGGACGTCCGGCTCGCGATTGACCAGCAAGCGGTACGACAACACGCGCAGGCGCAGGGTCAGTTGAGTGAATTCGTCGAGGCTTTTGATGCTCGGTACGCTGCTGGACGTGATGTCCTCGGCGGCGCCACGAATCTTGCTCATCTGGTTCAAGGCGAACACACCCAAGATCAGCATCAAGCCGCCAATCAAGGCAAAACCGAGGAACGCCCGTGGCGCGATATTCATATTACGAAGGGACATGGCGTTTACCGAATTGAGCGCGCCCGTGCGGCGCTGAAGCTGACGTATGAGTGACTTATCGGTCATGCGACTAAAGTCTTGAGTCCCTGCGCGTTTTTGTCGCACAAAGGCCTTGATTGACGAAGTGCAGGAACCACATTCGCCAATCACAGTCTCTACTGCTCGCGAGGAAGGTCGCCCGCCAGGAAAATCAAGGCCTTGCGCCTGAATAACCCTGGCATCCGTGGTGACTTTTCTTTATCGTACGCGCCCTTTGAAAATGCTCGGAAAATCAAAATGTTGGAAGCATCCCTAAGCCAATTGGAACAGCTGGTAAACGACCTGGTGCAACAGAACCAGGCACTGCTGGGCACCAACCAGACCCTGAGCGCGGAACTGGCTCAGGCCAAGGATGAAAACGAAAGCCTGCAGTTGAGCCTGATGGAACAGGAAGAGAAACAAGGCGCCACCGCCGCACGCATCCAGGCCCTGGTTGAGCGCGTCAGCGCTGGCCCAGTCAGCGCATGAGTGTGGGCGCCGCAGGGGTAAAAGTCGTCTCGATCCTGGGGGAGGACTATTCGATCAAGGCGCCGGCCGGGGAAGAGCAAACCCTGCTGGACGCCGCAATGATGTTGAAGGCTGCTTTGGCCGACACCAAAAGAAAGTACCCGACGCTGATCGGTGACCGCCTGTTGGTACTGGCCGCCATGAATCTGTGCTCGCAGCAGATCGAAATGAAAAAGCAGCACAAGCAGGAACTCGACCGTTACCAAGAGCAAGTCAGCGCCACGGTTGAAGTGATTTCCAAGACGATCAATCAGGCCTGATCGGCTTTGCGCACAACCAAAGAATAAATTGTCGTTTGCGTTGTATACAATCGGCACGGCTGTTGCAGTGTTTCAGCCTCTTATTCTTTGGGGGTGCTCCATGCAGTTCTGGCGACGCAGTATTCAATGGCAATTGATCCTGAGTATGGGCAGCGCGTTGCTGGTCAGTATTCTGATCGTAGTGGGCATCTATACCCTGGTGGTCAATCGACTGGCCCAGAACTATCTGGTCGAGCAAGCCTTGCCGTCGAGCATCGAAGCGATGCGCAACGACATCGAGCGCATCCTCGTCCAGCCCCTTACCGCCGCCAAGGACATCGCCAGCAACAGCATGGTGCGCGGCTGGCTGGCCGGGGGTGAAGACAGTGCCCAGGCCGGCACGTTTACGACCTATCTCGAAGGCATTCGCGCCGAGCACAAAGCCTTTACCGCAATTATTGTCGGCACCGCCTCCAACCATTACTTCACCGAAAAAGGCCTGGATCGGACCCTCAGCCGTTCCAATCCGAAAGACGCCTGGTTCTACTCATTTCTCGACAGCAACCAGCCGCGCACCCTCAATATCGATAACGACACGGCGACCGGAGAATTGGCGCTTTTCATCGACTTCAAAGTCGAGCAGGCCGGTAAGGTCGTGGGCGTTGCCGGGCTTGGCCTGAGCATGAAAGAGCTGTCGGAGCTGATTCACAATTTCAGTTTTGGTGAGCGCGGCAAGGTCTATCTCGTGCGTTCCGACGGTTTGATCCAGGTCCATCCTGAAGCGCAATTCAGCGGCAAACGCACGCTGGCTGAGCAGATTGGCGAGTCAGCAGCGCAAGCCGTCATTGGTCAAAAAGCCGCCACAACCAACAGTTTTACCCGGGACGGCGAAGACTTTCTCGCTTTAAGCCTGCCGCTGCGGGATCTGGGCTGGACCCTGGTGGCCGAAGTGCCGCAATCGCAGATTTACGCCGAAGCCCGCCGTGCCATGTGGATGAGCAGCGGCATCGGCCTGGCGGTGGCGCTGGTGTGCCTGTTATTGGTGGTTTTGCTGGCTCGTGGGCTGGTGCGGCCGATTCGTCAGGTAACAGCGGCACTGGTTGCCATTGGTAGCGGTGGTGGAGATTTGACCCACCGACTCGATGCCAGCCGCGCCGATGAACTGGGTGATCTGGCGCGCGGCTTCAACCGCTTTCTCGACAGTCAACGCGACATGATCGGTGAAGTGCTGACCACCAGCGAGCGTCTGCGCACTGCGGTCGGGCAGGTGGCGCGGGTGGTGGACAACACCGCCGAACGTTCCGGGCGCCAGCAGGAAATGACTGACATGGTTGTCACCGCCGTCCATGAAATGGGCCTGACCGTGCAGGAAATTGCCCAGAACGCTGGCAATGCCGCCGTCGCCTCACAAAATGCCCGTGACGAAGCGATGCAGGCGCGGGAAGTGGTCGGCGGGTCTATCCGGCATATAGAAAGCATGTCCGATGAAATCGGCATTGCTGCCGGCGCGGTGGGCGAGTTGGCCCATCAGGTCGCGTCTATCGATCAAGTGCTGGCGGTGATTCGCGGGATATCCGAACAGACCAATTTGCTCGCGCTTAACGCCGCCATCGAAGCGGCGCGAGCCGGTGACATGGGCCGCGGATTTGCAGTGGTGGCGGATGAAGTGCGCACATTGGCGCGGCGCACTCAGGCCTCCACCGATGAAATTCAGCAGATGATCGGCAGCCTCAAACAGGGCGCCGAAAACGCGGTGTCATCGATGCATTCCGGGCAAGCCGCGACGGGCACGGGTGTTGAGTCGAGCCAGCGCACCGGGGCGTCGTTGACGGCGATCACCGGACAGGTGGAGCGCATCAGCGACATGAACCATCAGGTGGCGACTGCCACGGAAGAGCAGTCGGCGGTGACCGAAGAGATCAACCGCAACGTGCAGGGGATTTCTGATTTGGCTCGCGCGACCGCCGGGGAAGTCAGGGCGTGCCGTGAAGACTGTCAGACGCTGCAGCGCCTGGCGGATGATCTGGCACGGCAGATGGGTGGGTTTCGCTTGAAGTGATGCGTAACCGATCGTTCCCACGCTCCGCGTGGGAATGCCTCAATGGACGCTCCGCGTCCGCTTCTGGGACGCAGAGCGTCCCGGGCTACACACAACCAGCCTCCGGTTAAAACCACTCATCCTGCATGCCCAGGCACACATCATCCCGCGCCTCAAGCAACGCCAACTCATGGTGGCAACCCGGTACTTCCCAGGTCAGGAAGTACCGCGCCGCTTGCAGCTTGCCTTTATAGAAGCTGACATCCGCTGCGTTGCCCTTGGCCAAGCCTTCCTCGGCGCGGATTGCCTGTTCCAGCCAGCGCCAGCCAATCACCGTGTGCCCAAACACTTTCAGGTACAGCGCCGAGTTTGCCAGGCTGCTGTTGACCTTGCCTTGAGCCAGGTCGGTCAGCAGGCCGATGGTCACGGTTTGCAGGCGCTCCACCAGTTTTTCCAGCGGCTCACGCAGCGCGGTAAGCGATTCAAACGCCTGTGCGCGCTCGGCGGTGTCGGCAATCAAGCGGATCAATTGCTTGAGCCCGGCGCCACCGTTCTGCGCCAGTTTGCGCCCCAGCAAATCCAGCGATTGAATGCCGTGAGTGCCTTCGTGAATCGGGTTCAGGCGGTTGTCTCGGTAGTACTGTTCCACCGGGTATTCGCGGGTATAGCCGTGGCCGCCGAGAATCTGGATCGCCAGTTCGTTGGCCTTCAGGCAAAACTCCGACGGCCAGGATTTGACGATAGGCGTCAGCAAATCCAACAGCTCATGGGCCTGCTTGCGCTCGGCTTCCGTCTCGAGCGTGGTGGTGTCGTCGAACAATCGCGCGGCGTACAACCCCAGGTCGAACGAGCCTTCGACGTAGGCCTTCTGCGTCAGCAGCATGCGCCGGACGTCGGCGTGGGCAATGATCGCCACGGGTGCGGTGGTCGGGTCTTTGTTGTCCGGCACGCGACCTTGCGGACGCTCGCGGGCATACTCCAGCGAATACAGATACCCGGCGTAACCAAGCATCACCGCGCCCATGCCGACGCCAATCCGCGCTTCGTTCATCATCTGGAACATGTAGCTCAAACCCTGGTGCGGCTTGCCCACCAGGTAGCCGACACAGTCACCGTTATCGCCGAAATTCAATGCGGTGGAGGTGGTGCCGCGCCAGCCCATCTTGTGGAACAGACCGGCCAGCAACACGTCGTTGCGCTTGCCGAGGCTGCCGTCATCGTTGACCAGGAACTTGGGCACGATAAACAGCGAAATGCCCTTCACCCCGGCCGGTGCGTCCGGCAGCTTGGCCAGCACCATGTGCACGATGTTTTCTGACAACGGGTGATCGCCGCCGGAGATGAAGATCTTGTTGCCCTTGAGTCGATAGGTGCCATCAGGCGCAGGTTCGGCGCGGGTACGAATATCCGACAGTGACGAGCCCGCATGCGGTTCGGTCAGGGCCATGGTGCCGAAGAAGCGGCCATCGATCATCGGTTGCAGGAAGCGGCGCTTCTGCTCCTCGGTGCCGAAACTTTCGATCAGGTTCGCCGCGCCCATGGTCAAGAACGGGTACGAGGTCGACGCCGCGTTGGCCGATTGGAAGTGCGCGAAGCAGGCCTGGGACAGCAAGGTAGGCAGCTGCATGCCGCCGGCGTCGAAACTGCGCGCGGCGTTGAGGAAACCGGCTTCGAGGAAGGCGTCGACGGCGGGTTTCACCTCAGGAATCAGAATCGCTTGACCGTCCTCATAACGAGGCTCGTTTTCGTCGCCCTTGCGGTTGTGCGGGGCGAAAAACTTTTCGGCGATGCTGCGGGCGGTGCCAATGGCGGCATCGAAGGTTTCGCGATTGTGTTCGGCGAAACGCTCACGCTGAGTCAGGCCCTCGGCATCGAGGACTTCATACAGCTCGAAAGCCAGATTGCGGGAACTGAGCAACGTCTCGGACATGGCGGCCTACCTTTTATTGGGATGGGCCGAGTCTAGGCTTGCTGATAAAGGCTGAACAGGATGATTGATGCTGGTGATGTTTGAGTAGTACAGCGATTGGGCTGGCGCCAAAAACCACTGTGGGAGCGGGCTTGCCCGCGATGGCGGCAGATCAGTCAATATCAATGGTGACTGATACATCGCAATCGCGGGCAAGCCCGCTCCCACAGGGATTATTGCTAAACCGGACACCGTTGCAGGTGCCCGGTTTATCGGTTTTAGCCGATGGTCATCAAGCTCGCATTACCACCCGCCGCAGCGGTGTTAACGCTTAACGCACGCTCAATCACCAGGCGCTCCAACGCAATGTTGGTTTCGCCCTGAGACAAACCCTGAACACCGACAATGGCGCCCGCACGCTTGGCCACTTGCTGGCACACCGCACGCAGCTGATCGGAATGGCCGTGATGCAGAACCGCATCCAGCACCACTTCGTCTTTGTTCCAGTCGGACACCAGCTTGATCCGCGCCTGAACTTCCTTCGGCAGGCGTGCGAACAATGCCTTGCTCAGGTCAGTTTCCGGCCATACCGCCGAACCGCCGACAGCGAGTACCGCCGCCAGTTGAGTCAGCAGGTCGCCTTCGACTTCCGCCAGGCACAGCACGTGTTCGCGCGGCAGGATGGCGTAGCTGTTGCGCTCACCGGTCGGGCCCGCCAGTGTGCGGGTGATCCCGCTTTGCGATTGTGCTGCGTACTGCACGCACAGGGTGCTCAGGTCGGCAAACTTGTTGCTGTCAGCCCAGGCTTTCAAGGCAGTCAGCGGCTTGCTCATGGCGTCACGCAGACGAACGTCCGGCGCTACGGCAGCATCACCGCGAGCGAAGGATTGTTCGATTGCATCGGTAGGACGTGTCGACAGCAAACGGTACAGGTACAGCGGACCACCGGCCTTCGGGCCAGTGCCCGACAAACCTTCGCCGCCGAATGGCTGCACGCCGACCACGGCACCGACGATGTTGCGGTTCACGTAGACGTTACCGGCGTTGACGTTGTCGATCACCTTGGCGATGGTTTCGTCGATGCGCGTGTGCACGCCCAGCGTCAGGCCATAGCCGGAAGCGTTGATCTGACCGATCAGTTGATCGATGTCTTTGCGCTTGTAGCGAACCACGTGCAGTACCGGGCCGAAGATCTCGCGCTGCAACTCGTCAAAGCTTTCCAGCTCGATCAGGGTCGGCATCACGAAGGTGCCGCGTTTGACTTCTTCGCTGTTGGCGATGGCCACCTGGTATACGTTGCGACCTTTGTCGCGCATGGCCTGGATGTGTTTCTCGATGCCAGCCTTGGCTTCGGCGTCGATCACCGGGCCGATGTCCACGGACAGGCGCTCGGGATTGCCGAGGCGGCATTCAGCCATGGCACCTTTGAGCATTTCGATGACACGGTCGGCGGAATCTTCCTGCAAGCACAGCACGCGCAGTGCCGAGCAACGTTGGCCGGCGCTGTCGAAGGCCGACGACACCACATCAATCACAACCTGTTCGGTCAATGCCGAAGAGTCGACGATCATCGCGTTCTGGCCGCCGGTTTCGGCGATCAACGGAATCGGACGGCCCTGGCTGTCCAGGCGACCGGCGATATTGCGTTGCAGCAAACGAGCGACTTCGGTGGAACCGGTAAACATCACGCCTTTGACGCGATCATCACCGACCAGGCCGGCACCGACAGTTTCGCCACGGCCCGGCAGCAGTTGCAGCACGCCTTCCGGAATCCCGGCTTCGAGCAGCAAACGCACGGCTTGAGCGGCTACCAGCGGGGTTTGTTCCGCAGGCTTGGCCAGTACCGGGTTACCGGCGGCCAGCGCAGCAGCCACTTGACCACTGAAGATGGCCAGCGGGAAGTTCCACGGGCTGATGCACACCACCGGACCCAGTGGGCGGTGGGCGTCGTTGGTGAAATCGTTGCGGGCCTGCACCGCGTAATAACGCAGGAAGTCCACGGCCTCACGCACTTCGGCGATGGCGTTGGCGAAGGTCTTGCCGGCTTCGCGAGCCAACAGGCCCATCAGCGGCTGGATTTCGCCTTCCATCAAGTCGGCGGCACGTTCCAGAATCGCGGCGCGTTCAGCGGGCGGGGTGGCCTGCCAGATCGGCGCGGCGTTCAGGGCGCACTGGATCGCGTTATCAACGTCATCGACGGTGGCTTCCTGAACATGGCCAACCACGTCACGCAGATCGGACGGGTTCAGCACCGGTGCAGGTGTTTCAGTGCTGGAGGCGCAACCGAGCATCGGCGCGGCTTTCCAGTGGTTGTGAGCGGTGGCCAGCAGCGCGCAGGACAAGGAGGCCAGGCGATGTTCGTTGGCCATGTCGATGCCGCTGGAGTTGGCGCGCTCGGCACCGTACAGGTCACGCGGCAGCGGGATACGCGGGTGTGGCAAGCCGAAGCCGCCTTCCAGCGTCGCCATCTGCTCGATGCTGGCCACTGGATCGGCCACCAGCTCCTGAATCGAAATCGACTGATCGGCGATACGGTTGACGAACGAAGTGTTCGCGCCGTTTTCCAGCAGGCGACGTACCAGGTACGCCAACAGTGTTTCGTGAGTACCGACCGGAGCGTACACGCGGCACGGACGGTTCAGCTTGCCTTCGGAAACTTTGCCTACAACCTGTTCGTACAGCGGTTCACCCATGCCGTGCAGGCATTGGAACTCGTACTGGCCAGGGTAATAGTTCTGACCGGCAATGTGATAAATGGCCGACAGCGTGTGGGCGTTGTGCGTAGCGAATTGCGGGTAGATGACTTCCGGTACCGACAGCAGTTTGCGGGCGCAAGCGATGTAGGAAACGTCGGTGTACACCTTGCGGGTGTAGACCGGATAGCCTTCCAGGCCTTCGACTTGGGCGCGTTTGATCTCGCTGTCCCAGTACGCGCCTTTTACCAGACGGATCATCAGGCGATGACGGCTGCGGCGAGCCAGGTCGATCACGTAGTCGATCACATACGGGCAACGCTTCTGGTACGCCTGGATCACGAAACCGATGCCGTTCCAGCCGGTCAGTTGCGGCTCGAAGCACAGGCGCTCCAGCAGATCCAGCGACAGCTCGAGGCGGTCAGCTTCTTCAGCATCGATGTTCAGGCCGATGTCGTACTGCTTGGCCAGCAAGGTCAGCGACAACAGGCGCGGGTACAACTCGTCCATCACGCGCTCGTATTGCGCGCGGCTGTAACGCGGGTGCAAAGCGGACAGCTTGATCGAAATGCCCGGGCCTTCATAAATCCCACGACCGTGGGACGCTTTGCCGATCGAGTGAATGGCTTGTTCGTACGAGGCCAGATACTTCTGGGCATCGTGTTCGGTGAGTGCCGCTTCACCCAGCATGTCATAGGAATAGCGGAAACCCTTGGCTTCGAACTTGCTGGCATTGGCCAAGGCTTCGGCGATGGTTTCGCCGGTGACGAACTGCTCGCCCATCAGGCGCATGGCCATGTCGACGCCCTTGCGGATCATCGGCTCGCCGCTCTTGCCAATGATGCGGCTCAGCGACGAAGTCAGGCCGGCTTCGTTATGCGTGGCGACCAGTTTGCCGGTCAGCAACAGACCCCAGGTGGCGGCGTTGACGAACAGCGACGGGCTGTTGCCCAGGTGCGGCTGCCAGTTACCGGTGCTGATCTTGTCGCGGATCAGCGCATCGCGAGTGCCTTTGTCCGGGATGCGCAGCAGCGCTTCGGCCAGGCACATCAGCGCCACGCCTTCCTGGGACGACAGCGAGAATTCTTGCAGCAGGCCCTGCACGATGCCGGCACGGCCACCGGCACTCTTCTGATTGCGCAGTTTTTCGGCAATCGAGGCAGCGAGCTTGTTGGTAGCTTCAGCCATGGCGACCGGCAGGCGAGCCTGTTCGATCAGCATCGGCACCACTTCCGGCTCGGGGCGACGGTAGGCGGCGGTGATCGAGGCGCGCAGTACCGATTGCGGCAGGATGCTTTCGGCGAATTCGAGGAAGCACTGGTGGGCGTGATCCAGAGGCGCATCGACGGTATCGTCGGAATCCTTGGTCAAACCGTTCAGCTCGGTCAGGGTTGCACCACCCTCGAGTTTTTCCAGGTAATTAAAGATTGCCTGCTTGATCAGCCAGTGTGGCGTGCGATCAATCGAGGACGCGGCGGCCTTGAGGCGCTCGCGTGTCGGGTCGTCAAGTTTGACCCCAAGGGTGGTGGTAGCCATATTTTTATCCTCATGTTTGCCACGACCGCGTGGCATCAGCTGGCGGCAAGATTAGCCGTGCAACTGTTGAGGTGCAACCGGGTGCAACCCTTTTTTTGCCGGAATAATAGGCAGCTCGTCAGGAAATAAATTCTGGTACGCCAGTGCTGCATTCAGTTGGTGCTTTTTAGAGCGGTCGACGTCCGTGCTTGCTCCGAAAAGGAGCAAAAGCGTCGCTTTTAATTATATTTCCGACTAGGTGCAACTTATTCTCAAAAAATGGGTTGCACCTTATTTGCTTTGTTGAATAGCATTCGCGCCCCAAGGTGCAACCCGTAAAAATACGGGTGCACCGGCTGATGGCTTTCCTGGGGAAACATCAGTCATAAATGCGCGGGACCCTGGATCGTCTGTCAAACGTCGTCGTTTGCGTGCGGTTCACCCACCGCCGCTACATAAAAACAAAGCCAGGGCGTAACTCAATGAGCGTAAGCAATCCAACCCTGATCACGTTCGTGATCTACATCGCAGCAATGGTGCTGATCGGCTTGATGGCCTATCGCTCCACCAACAACCTTTCTGACTACATTCTGGGCGGTCGCAGCCTGGGCAGCGTCGTGACTGCATTGTCCGCCGGCGCCTCCGACATGAGCGGCTGGTTGTTGATGGGCCTGCCGGGCGCCATCTACATGTCTGGTCTGTCCGAAAGCTGGATCGCCATCGGCCTGATCATCGGTGCGTACCTGAACTGGCTGTTCGTCGCCGGCCGTCTGCGTGTGCAGACCGAGCACAACGGTGATGCCCTGACCCTGCCGGATTACTTTGCCAGCCGTTTCGAAGATAAAAGCGGTCTGCTGCGGATCATCTCCGCGATCGTGATTCTGGTGTTCTTCACCATCTATTGCGCATCCGGCATCGTGGCCGGCGCCCGTCTGTTCGAAAGCACCTTCGGCATGTCTTACGAGACAGCGCTGTGGGCCGGTGCTGCGGCGACGATTGCCTACACCTTCGTTGGCGGTTTCCTGGCAGTAAGCTGGACTGACACCGTACAAGCCACGCTGATGATCTTCGCCCTGCTGCTGACGCCGATCATCGTGCTGCTGGCCACCGGTGGCGTCGACACCACGTTCCTGGCCATCGAAGCGCAGGACCCAAGCAACTTCGACATGCTGAAGAACACCACCTTCATCGGCATCATTTCGTTGATGGGCTGGGGCCTGGGCTACTTCGGTCAACCGCACATCCTGGCGCGTTTCATGGCGGCGGATTCGGTCAAGTCGATCGCTAACGCCCGTCGCATCTCCATGACCTGGATGATCCTGTGCCTGGGCGGCACCGTGGCTGTGGGCTTCTTCGGTATTGCCTACTTCTCGGCGCACCCTGCCGTGGCCATGCCGGTTTCTGAAAACCACGAGCGTGTGTTTATCGAACTGGCGAAAATCCTGTTCAACCCATGGATCGCCGGCGTGCTGCTGTCGGCCATTCTGGCTGCCGTCATGAGCACCCTGAGCTGCCAATTGCTGGTGTGCTCGAGCGCCCTGACCGAAGACTTCTACAAAACCTTCCTGCGCAAATCCGCTTCCCAGCTCGAACTGGTCTGGGTCGGCCGCGCCATGGTGCTGGTGGTTGCACTGATCGCCATCGCGTTGGCCGCTAACCCGGAAAACCGCGTACTGGGCCTGGTCAGCTACGCCTGGGCTGGTTTCGGTGCCGCATTCGGTCCGGTGGTGCTGATCTCCGTGATCTGGAAAGACATGACTCGCAACGGCGCACTGGCCGGTATCCTGGTCGGCGCGATCACCGTGATCGTCTGGAAACACTTCGAACTGCTGGGTCTGTACGAAATCATCCCTGGTTTCATCTTCGCCAGCCTGGCGATCTACATCGTCAGCAAACTGGGCACGCCGACTCACGGCATGCTGCAGCGTTTCGCTGCTGCCGAGGCAGATTTCCGCCTGAACAAGTGATGGGGGAGCTTCGGCTCTGACCTTTCGCCGCACCTGAAAACGGCCCGCTTCCTGTTGGAGGCGGGCCGTTTTTTTATGGCGCAGATCTCGTGCTATCGAAGTTCTAATGTGAGCGAGCTTGCTCGCGATTGCGTCGGGTCTGTTGACATCAATGTTGAATGAATAACCGCAATCGCGAACAAGCTCGCACAGGGATTGGTGGTGGTTTTGAGGGAGATGTCTGTAGCCAAACGCACTGATTTTTGAAGGACAAATCTCTTAAAAAGTAGGGAAAGTCTGATTTTCTTGTCCCTCCCTCAACACCCCTTGTCGCTCATGCAGAATCGCCCGCCTTCATTCTGCAGAGACACATCGGATGTTCGCGCCTGCCAATCAACCGCGTTTCACGTTGACCCTCGACGGCGTCCAGAATGAGCTCAAGGTCCTTGAGTTCACGGGCAAGGAAGCCATCAGCCAGCCCTACCGTTTTGACCTGGAACTGGTCAGTGACCGACCGGACATCGAGCTTGAAAGCCTGCTGCACCGTCAGGCGTTTCTGAGTTTCGATGCGCAAGGTAGCGGTATTCATGGTCAGATTTTTCGGGTCGGCCAAAGCGACTCCGGGAAACGTCTGACGGGCTACCAAATCAGCCTGGTTCCACGACTGGCTTACCTCGGACAGCGCATCAATCAGCGGATCTTCCAGCACCAAAGCGTGCCGGCGATCATCGCGCAAGTGCTCAAGGACCACGGCATCCAGCGCGATGCTTTCGAGTTCCAACTGGGCAGTGAATACGCCCCTCGCGAGTACTGCGTGCAGTACGCCGAAAGTGATCTGGCGTTCATTCAGCGGCTTTGTACGGAGATCGGTATTCACTACCACTTCCAGCACAGCGCCGACGGGCATCTGTTGGTGTTCGGTGATGATCAGACCGTTTTTCCTCGGCTGCCCGAGCCGACGCTCTACCTGCCGGGCAGCGGCATGGCGGCGGATGCGCCGGCCATCAAGCGCTTCAACGTGCGTCTGGAAACCCGCACCACAGCGGTTGCCCGTCGCGATTACGACTTTCAGAAACCGCGCCTGCAACTCGATAACCGAGTCGACAGCGAACAGCGGCCGGTGCTGGAGGATTATCACTTTCCCGGCCAGTTCACTGATCGCGAACACGGCAGACAACTGACCCAACGCGCACTCGAACGCCACAACGCCGACTTCCGCCAGGCCGAAGGTAAAGGCGACGATTCGGCGCTGGTGTGTGGACATTTCCTGCACCTCGCCGAGCATCCGCGTCAGGCATGGAACGACCTCTGGCTGATCACCGAAATCGAACATCGTGGTCGCCAGCCGCAAGTGCTGGAAGAGTCGGCCACCAGCGACGACCCGGATGATTTCCAGGGCTATCGCAATACCTTTCTGGCAACGCCGTGGGACGTTTCGTTTCGCCCGCCGCTGGGGCCGCAAAAGCCTCGCATGCTTGGCTATCAACCCGCCGTGGTCACCGGCCCGGCCGACAGCGAAATCCATTGCGACGAGTTCGGGCGGGTCAAGGTTCAGCTCGCCTGGGACCGCAACGGTCAACTTAACGAGCATTCCAGTTGTTGGCTGCGCGTTGCGACAGGCTGGGCGCATGACCGTTATGGCAGCGTGCTGATCCCGCGCGTCGGCATGGAAGTGCTGGTCGGGTTCATTGACGCCGAT
Organism: Pseudomonas sp. P1_F1_2; assembly: GCF_056405815.1. NCBI lineage: Bacteria > Pseudomonadati > Pseudomonadota > Gammaproteobacteria > Pseudomonadales > Pseudomonadaceae > Pseudomonas > Pseudomonas sp. P1_F1_2. Next base: position 14,276 of record NZ_JBFUBK010000094.1, read on the forward strand.
GCTGACAATCCACTGGTGATGGGTTGCCTGCCCAACGCAGCGACCCCGGTGCCGCTGGACCTGCCCGCCGACAAGACCCGAAGTATTTTCCGCAGCCAGAGCAGTCCGGGTGGCGGCGGCTACAACGAGTTGCGCATCGAGGATCGCAAAGGCGCCGAGGAAATCTACCTGCGCGCCCAGCGAAACTGGACCCAGCACGTGTTGAATGATCAACAGGTGCAGGTCGGTAACCAGCGCAGCATCGTCGTCTCCGGCACCGCTCGCCATGAGATGAAGGCCGACGAGCAGCGCATCACCCACGGTCAGCGCCAGGCTGAAGTGAAGCTCGATGATCATTTGGTGGTGGCGGGCGACCGACACATCCGCGTGACCAGCCAGGCGCTTAGCGCGAGCCAGCAATTTCACGTCAGCGCCGGCCAGCAAGTGGTGATCGACGGTGGTGCCAGCGCGACGATTCAGGCAGGTGGGCAGTGGATCAACATTGGCCCTGGGGGGATTTTCAGCAGCGTGCCGATTCAGGTGGGCGGGGCATTGATGCCGGCGATGGCGGCTGCAACGGCGTCGCTGGATGCACCGCTGAAACTCGCCGCCGCACCGGCAGCGGTGTTGAGCGCTGCGCAGATCATGAGCCTGAAAAGTGATGCGCCGTTCTGTGAGGAGTGTGAGCGTTGCAAGGATGGGGTATGCCCTACGCCGAATACTTTAAGCGGTGCGCCCAAGGCGTCATCCGTTACACCTGCTTCAACTGTTGAACCTGGTTTCCATATTGTCGAACAGGGGATGTCCCGGTCTGCACTCGAATCAATATTGTTTCCACAGCCGGCCCCGGCAGTACTGGAAAAATTTCGCAGCCTTAATCCACAACTCACCCAATACGCCAAGCCTGGGCAATTGATCGTCTTGAGCGATCCACGCAATACGCAATGCACTCGTGAAGAAGCCCTGTTGATGGAGGCTGCGCAAAAAGTCGACGCGGCACTTGAGCCGTTGAGTGATGCGGAAGCTGAGTTCATGGCGCGTCACCATGGGGAGATTCAATCCTTTCTTTCGCATGGCTCGACAGGCGTTGGCGTTGGTTCGGCGATGTTCGGTAAGCACTTGGGCAACTTGAAAGAGACCCTTGTAGAGCTTGAAAACCTGCACAAACGCACCTTCGATAAACACGGAAAACTGCAGGGCGCGGATTTCTTTACCGAGCGTAAAAAGCTGATGGGACGGTTGGATAGCAGTCTTGGGCCATTGGTGCGCAAAGGGGTGGGTATCCCTGATCACCCAAAACTTAAAAATGCGCTGGGGATATCAAATCGCAGCCTTGTGCATCATTGGAGTAAGGCGGGTACAGCGGGAGGGATTCCTGGGTATGCGACGCATATTGATGGGGTGAGTAAGGCCGGCAAGGTGATGAAGCTAGGTGGCTGGGTCGGGATTGGTTTGGGGGCGACTGCTTCGGGGTTGAAAGTTAAGGAGACTTGTCGGGTCGGGACGGAAGAGGCTTGCAGGAGGGTGAGGTTTACGGAGGCAGGCAAGTTAACTGGTGCTATCGGGGGCAGCGCTTTGGGGGCGGTTATTGGGACGTATGGTGTAACTACTTGCGTCGGAATGGGTATTTTAAGTGCCGGTACTGGCGGTGTGGTCTGTTCATTGTTTTTAGTGGGAGCGGGAACATTCGTAGGAGGAATGGTAGGGGAGGTCGGAGGAGAAAAAATTGGTGAAATAATTTATGAGGAGTCTGTTGATGAGAAATGACGATGAGGTCTTATTTGTCTTGGTCACTGGCGGGATGTTTTTTGGTCTTGGGTTTATTTTTATTGCGGGCCAATTGTATCTGGCGTGCTTTCAATTAAAAAAAATAATTGGTTGTTTGAGTAACTCTCGTGGGGTTTTACTGCGTAAGCCTTTAATGGATGATGGTGTTTTTGGTGTCTTTTTCATGTTGATTTGTATAGGGGCTTTTTTTATGTTTCCGTCTAAGTCGATCAGGTGTGGAAACTTAGATGAAAATGATTATTTGAGTTTTCCTCGGGGGCTTTTGAGTTGTATAAAATTTCTTTATGCAGCTGGTGTTGGAGGAGGGGTGGCAATGTTTGTGCTTTTTTTTGGTGGGAAATATATGGGCTGGATTGAGTGATTTTATCTCGCTGGTGCGTTAAATGAGTTTCTTGATTTTATATGCGATTTACTGGGCAGGTCCGGACGCATTTGAAGCCGTGCTCAATCGGATATTTCCCGTTGTAGGTTTTTTATTCGTTGCGTCAATAGCGGTGATGTTTTATTTGGCGTGTTTCAAAATGGACAAAATACTCGACGCCATGAGCCGATCTGAAGTGGTGACATTGCGCAGCCCAATTAAGGGGCAGTGTTTTCGCTCCAGGTATGAGGCATTGTTTGTTATCTGGTATGTTTTAACGTTTCGCGACTTGGCACTAAAACGTGGGCATTTGAATGAGCGCGACTACGATGATTTTTCTATTGGTTTGCGATGGTTGATTAGAGGTAGTTGCAGCAGCATCTACTTTGTATTTTTCTGTTTTATCCTCGTTGAGTGGATTTATGAGTCTTTGAGTTGGGTCGATTGGCTGTTAACAACTCTGGATTATTTGGTTTGGTGGATGGCTGAAGTTAGAGGTGGTTTCTATGAGCGGTGATTGCATCAAAAACTGGCTACAAATCCATCCCCTTAACAGCACGGAACAACTCTTCGCCATCTTCAGTAACGCTAGCGCTGCCGAGCCGTTCAAGGCTTGGCAGGCGTTAGCGAATGCTCATGCTCCCAGCCCTATTTGGGCCGACACGATTTACTCCGAGTGGGATGCGGTGATGCCTTATGTGGGAATTGTCGACGCAGACAGTGGGTTTCTGGATTGGGTACCGACCACTGAATCCCGAGACTGGGGCTGGTTGGCGGTGTCTTCGGCGAGCCTTGAGGCGGTGGTTGCGCATTTGCGCAGCCTCACCCAGGTCAAGCTGCCGGATGGTAAAGCGGTGTTTTTCCGTTTTTGGGATGGGCGTTACTTGCTGCCGATTTTGCAGTCGGCTGAAGTGAGTGCCTCGGAATTGCTGCCGGTGATTGAGCGGTGTTTGATCAATGGGCAGTCGGTTGATATCGGTGGCAGTGCGTTGCAAACATCGAAGGTTTTTCCATGGTGGGAGGTTTCTGAATCCCTGCTGCAACACCTCGGTGCTGAAGATGCTTCGACCCTGATCAACAATCTGGTGCGGTGGCTGAGTGAGGAGCATCCGGGCCTGTTCGAGGCGTTTTCAGAGGGGGTGTTGCGACGCAAGGTCGAGATGTTTCTTGCGACGCCTGACCTGCCTGGTGGACCGAAAGCCGAGTTGTTGGAGCACTTGATGGCGGAGCTGGAATGATCGGGTGTAGGGCCAGTCGAAATTTCTGGGCAAGGTCGTCGGACGTTTCCTTCAAGTTGTGGCGGCTTTCATGAACTGGTTTGAAATGTTCTCCATCGATAGTCTTTGGCTGTCACCGCGCAAGTGGTGGCAGGGTGTAGGAGCCCTCACTCATGATGCAACAGCTCTGTCGTTTGATTGCGGCACTTAATGTGTGCCCATAAAATCGTTCGCGGCGGCTGTGCGCGGGACACGCTTCGGCGTGACCGAGGTTCATGAGTGCTCGGTACTCCTACTCCTGCGCATGGCTGCCACCCAAACCTGTAGGAGGGGGCGTTTGGCAGCTCGTATTTCTCACTCATGGAAATTACAAATGACGACGTTAACGCCGGATCCACCCTACGAAAAACCCATTCCCCACCCCAAAAGCCGCTTCATGGCACTCACCAGCAACTGCACTGAAATGCCCACGCTGTTCGTCGATACCCACGCCCCGCTCGATGTTTTAACCGAAGCCGCCAGCTACCGAATCCGCGCCGTCACCCAAGTGCTGGAAAACATGTCCATGCGTGGGTCTGTCGAGTGTGAGTCGTTCATCCTCAGTGATTTCGCTTTGCTGTGCGCCATCCCGTTGCGCGATGGGTGCGATGTGCTGGATGTTATCGGGCGGCGATTGCGGGCTCGGGCTTCGGAATAGCGCTGACAGAACACGCTTTGTAGCAGCTGGCGAAGCCTGCGTCCGGCTGCGCAGCAGTCGTAAAATCAGGTTTCGCGGTGTTTCAGGCTCTCCTTGCAAGCTGGATTTACGACTGCTGCGCAGCCGGACGCAGGCTTCGCCAGCTGCTACAAAGAGCGTTGCAGGGGCTGTCGCAGCAGTCTCCGCAATCGCCCGCTCGGCTGCGAAGCCCTGACGTTCGCCTCGGTACAAGGTAAACTTCCCGGCCTTCGCAGGAGCAATCATGAATTATCGTCACGCCTTCCATGCCGGCAATCACGCCGATGTGTTCAAACACCTGACTTTGACCCGCCTCATCGCCCTGATGTCGCGCAAGGAGCAGCCGTTTGCCTATCTCGACACTCACGCCGGCATTGGCCTGTATGACCTTCAGGGCGATCAGGCGAGCCGTACCGGTGAGTACCTGGAAGGTATTGCGCGTCTGTGGGATCAGCCGGATCTGCCAGCATTGACCGCCGATTATATGAAGGTGCTGCATGACATGAACCCGGATGGCCAGTTGCGCTATTACCCGGGTTCCCCTGAGCTGGCGCGGCGTCTGACGCGGCCGCAGGATCGGGTAATGCTCAACGAGAAGCATCCGGAAGACGGTTTGCTGCTCAAGGACAACATGGCGGGCGATCGCCGGGTCAAGGTGCATCTGGGCGAAGGTTGGCATGTGCCGCGTGCGATGTTGCCGGTGCAGGAGAAGCGCGCGGTGATGTTGATCGATCCGCCGTTCGAGCAGCTCGATGAGATGCAGCGTTGTGCGGCATCGCTCAAAGAGGCGATTGGCCGGATGCGCCAAACCGTGGCGGCGATCTGGTACCCGGTGAAGGACCAGCGCATGTTGCGTCGTTTCTATCAGGACCTGGCGGGCACGGGCGCGCCGAAGCTGTTGCGCGTGGAGTTGCTGGTGCATCCGCTGGATACGCCGAACAGCCTGAACGGCTCCGGGATGGCGATTGCCAATCCGCCGTGGGGTCTGGAAGAGGAATTGCGCGAGCTGCTGCCGTGGTTGTCCAAGAAACTTGGGCAAACCCAGGGCGGGTGGCAGATGGATTGGTTGATTGCTGAGAGTTGATCAGTTGGTGATGATCGTTCCCACGCTCTGCGTGGGAATGCAGCCCGGGACGCTCCGCGTCCCAACAGCGGACGCGGAGCGTCCATTGAGGCATTCCCACGCAGAGCGTGGGAACGATCAATCTGAAATCAAATCGGGCAGGTCACGCCCGTGCCGCCAATCCCGCAATACCCTTCAGGGTTCTTGGCCAGGTACTGCTGGTGATACGCCTCGGCGAAGTAGACCGTCGGGGCCTGGTCGATTTCGGTGGTGATCTCGCCTTTGCCGGCCTTGGTCAGTTCGGTCTGGAACACTGCCTTGCTGTTGAGTGCCGCGTCCAATTGCTCCTGGGTGGTGGCATAGATCACCGAGCGGTACTGAGTGCCGATGTCGTTGCCCTGACGCATGCCTTGGGTCGGGTTGTGCAGTTCCCAGAACATTTTCAACAGCGCTTCGTAGCTGACTTTCGCCTTGTCGTACACCACCAGCACCACTTCGCTGTGGCCAGTCAGGCCTGAGCAGACTTCTTCATACGTTGGGTTCGGCGTGTAGCCGCCGGCGTAACCCACCACGGTGCTGACCACGCCTTCGCGCTGCCAGAAGCGACGTTCCGCGCCCCAGAAGCAGCCGAGGCCGAAGATCGCGAAGTCGACGTCCTCGAAGAACGGGCCCAGCAGTGGTGTGTCGGTAAAAACAAAATGCTTTTCAGGCAGGTTCATCGCGGTTTCGCGGCCAGGCAGAGCTTGTTCTTTTGTTGGAAGCACGTTTTTGTTCACCAGAATTTCCGAGCGCAAGACCATGATCAGTCCCCTCAGTCAGGTTGAGTGTAATTGGTCAGACACGCAGTTTGCCCGAGTGTTACGCCGATGTCAGGCGAACGGGCCACGCGGGTAGCGCTTGAGCTTTTCGATCAGCTCGGCGCCGGGGATTGGTCGGTCGAACAGGTAGCCCTGGCCGACGTCGCAGCGGTGACGGCGCAAGAAGGCCAACTGCTCGGCCGTCTCGATGCCTTCGGCCACGACCTTGAGTTTCAGGTTGTGGGCCATGGCGATCACCGCGGAGGTGATTTCCATGTCGTCCTGGTTGTCCGGGATTTCGTGGATGAAGCTGCGATCGATCTTGATGATGTCGATCGGGAATTTTTTCAGGTAGCTGAGCGACGAGTATCCGGTGCCGAAGTCATCCATGGCCAGGGTCAGGCCCAGGCGCTTGAGTTGATCAAGCTGCAAGTGCGTGTCTTCGGTGGCTTCCAGCAGCAGGCCTTCGGTGAGTTCCAACTCCAGCAGGTGGGCTGGCAGCGCTTCTTCCTTGAGGATGGTCGCGATGGACGACACCAGGTCCGGGTCGGAGAACTGTTTGGGTGACAGGTTGATCGCCACTTGAAGATTGCCCAGGCCGGCGGCGCTCAGCGCCTTGCTCATGCGGCAGGCCTGGCGGGCGATCCATTTGCCGATCGGGATGATCAGCCCGGTTTCTTCGGCGACGCTGATGAACTGGTCCGGGCGGATCATGCCTTTGTCGGGGTGGTTCCAGCGCAACAACGCTTCCATCCCCAGCAGGCGGCCACTGCGCAAGCACAGCTTGGGCTGATAGAACACGTCCAGCTCGTTCTGGGTGAGGGCGCGGCGCAGGTTGTTCTCGACGAACAGCTTGTAGCTGGCCTCGGCATTCAGCGCTTCGGTGAACACCTGGACCTGATGCTTGCCGTTGGCCTTGGCCTTGTGCAGCGCCAGGCCGGCGTTGCGCATCAGGGTTTGCGGGTCACGACCATGCAGCGGCGCGCAGGCCAGGCCCACGGAACCGGTGACGCTGATCAACTGGTTGTCGACGAACATCGGCTTGTCGAGGGTCATCAGCAACTGATTGGCGACCTGCAGGCCGGTGCGCATATCGGTGTTGTCCAGCAACACAGCGAATTCGTTACTGGCGAAGCGCGCCAGGCTGCCACTCGGGCTCAGGCTGTTGCGCAGGCGTCGGGCCAGGCTGATCAACAGTTTGTCGCCGGTCTGGTGACCGAGGCTGTCGTTGATCCGCTTGAAGTTGTCGATGTCCACCAGCAACAGGCAGATGGGCGTATCGGTGTCGCGGGCGAAGCGTTCATCGAGGTTGCGGATGAATGCGGGGCGGTTGCCGAGGTTGGTCAGGTTGTCGGTGTAGGCCAGGCGCTCGATGCGCTGCTGGGCGAGTTTGGTCTGGGTGATGTCTTCGTAAATGCCGATGTAATGCGTCAACTCGCGGTTATCGCCGTACACCTTGGAGATTGATAACTGCCCCCAGTACGGTTCGAGGTTCTTTCGTCGGCTCTTGAATTCGCCTTGCCAGCTGTTGCTCTTGGCCAGTGCCGAGGGTGCGTCGAACAGCAATTCACTGAGGTTCTCCAGTGCCGGCAGTTCCGACAGCCGCTGGCCGTGGACTTCTTCGGTGGTGTACTGGGTGATCGCGGTGAAGCTGGGGTTGACGTATTCCACCACGCCGTCGCAATTGACCAGCAAAAAGGCGTTGGCGCTTTGCTCGACCGCACGCTGGAACAGGTGCAGGGCGCTGGTGGCGGTGCGGCGGTTGTGGTTGTTGATGACTTGGGCGAACTGATCCGCCAGCTCGCCGGCAAACGCGATTTCGTCCGACTGCCAGGCGCGGGTAGCACCCGTCTGCTCCAGGCAGAGCACGCCGACCACTTGACCGTCGACGCGGATACTGGCGTCGAGCATCGCGTTCACATCGCGCGGGCGCAGGCTCTCGGCCATGTCCCGGGTGCGCGGATCACGCATGGCGTTATGGGCGTCAATGGCGCGGCTGCTGTGCAGGGCTTCGAGGTAGTCGGGGAAGCCGCTGACGTCGATCGGGTCCGGCAGCAGATATTCCCCGCTGACGCGGTGAAAAGCCGAAATCGGCACCAGCATCGAGTCTTCGAGGTTCCACAGGCTGGCGCAGTCGATTTCGTAGATATCGCAGGCGCTGCGGGTGATCAGTTCGGCGGCTTCTTTCAGAGAATTGTTGCTGCTGTAGCGCTGGCGGGTCAGCAACAGGATCAGGTCCTGCTGGGCGCGCACCCGGTCCAGATGCTGCAACTGTTCCTGCTGGGCGCGCTGGTTGAGTTCCAGGGCGATTTGCAGGCGCGAGTTCTGGGTCTCCAGATCCTGCGCGGGGGATAGCTGAAAGTCCTTGAACAGGTCGTCGACGACCAGCAAATAGCCGCGCAACAAGTGCCGATTGTGCTGTTTATAGGCTTCGCCCAGTTCCAGCAGGTTCAAGGCGCCAGAGGCGGTGTGCAAGGTGTAGCGGATCTGGTAATTCGGACTGTCGGTGAGTTGCTGCTGGACCGCGTCATGCAACTGATAGCGCGCTTCGGGCTCCATCAGGCTGGCGTAGGGTGAGTCGACCAACGCACACAGGTCCACGGCCGGCAGACCGAAATGACGTTCGCAATTAGGATCGAGAAACAGCAGCGCCCAGCTAGGTTCATTCAGCCGTTCGAAACGCAGCATGCCGAGCCGCGAGGGCACAGGCAACTGCGTCACTACCTCGGCCACCATTCGRCTGGCGGCATCGGGTTGGCTTTTCATTGAGGGAAACTCACTTCGAATGTGCTGATCGCGCCGGGCTCTCGCCCTCTTAACTGTTGTCTGCGGCAAGGTTGCATCATTGCGGCACTGACTGACAAGAGACATGAAGGCCAAGTGCTATAAGAATATGTCGGCAGGAGGGAAGTTTTCTCCAGCGCGCGCTTAAAACTTATGCATTTGGCCTTCTTTACTAGGCCAGAGGGATATTGATCGCTTGTAATGGTTTGCCGTCCCGGTCGTGGTAATTAACCTGAATGTGCTCTCTATCAACGACCAGATGGGCAAAATTGTCCTGGCTGACCACCTGGCTGGTCAGTTCATGACGGTAGTCCCCCGCAGCCGTTTTCGCCAACGGCTGATCCAGGATGAACGTGGAGGCCTTGGCATAAGGCAGCAGTTTGCTGTTGCACAGGGGCGAGGAAACGATGGTGTGCACCTCGAAGTCCGGGTCTTTGCTGTGGGTCAGTCGACTCGTCAGGGAGCCGTGGACATCGCCCGACACGAAGATCACGTTCTTGATGCGGTGCGTACGAATCGTTTCCAGCAATCGCAGGCGTTGTTCCGGGAAGGCTTTCCAGGCGTCATCGCCCAAGGTTTTGCGGTCGGGGTAGAACATCACGCTGGTTACCACAAATTTGACCCGGGCCGGGCTGTGGATCAGCCATTTGCACAGCGCCTGTTCCTGTTCTTCATCAAGGATACGGCGATCATCGACCGACAAATTGCGTCGAGTGCGGCTGTCGGTGACAAACCATTCAATATCGCCGTTGGCGAACTGATACCAATACTGTTCGAGCTTTCTGCTTATCTGTCCGTCGGAAAGTAATTCATGCGCAGGGCTATGGCTGGCTTGATATAACTCATACGCGGCGATGGCGTTTTTGTATAAGTAATCGTCCGTCTTGCTTTTGTTGGCAGGCCAGTTGTCTTCTATTTCATGGTCGTCGAGGATCATGTAAGTTGGAGTGCCGGACATTAACTTGCTGATGTTGGGTTGAGAAAAAGCAATTCGGTACTTGCTGAGTATTTCCTTGTACTCGCGGTCGGGAGCAATAACGTTCAAGTCATCGACGTAGATTTGATCGCCTGTCATCAACGTGGCGCTGATGGGCGGCTCCGTCCGCTGCGCAAGGTGTGCGATCGAAGCGAAAATCCGGTCGCCCAGGTGCGGGGCCGACGGTATCCCTGCGGTCATTCGAAGGTAGCGGCATGAGCCAACGATATACGCCCGCGGCGTGGTGATTTTGCTGGACTGCGTACGAAAGCGATAAATATCCCGAGGCCATTGCAATGGCAGCTCCTGGACCGTCTCCACGGTATGCACCGGGCTCATCGGGCTGAACCAGCCGGCCTGATATTCGTACTCGGTGTCGCTGGCCAATTCATTGAGTGCAATCACATCGCTCATGTCGCGCACGATCATCAGTTTTACAAATTCGCCTCGGGACCAGTGCTCTTCACCCTGGCGTCGATAACGAACACCCGCAAATACCAATGAAGTGTCTTGAAGTTTGCCGCGAAGAAAAATGCGCGCGTGGTTTGTAGTTGTGTGGCCAATAATAGGGCCGACAGTCGGTTTAAACATATTCGAATCCATTCGAAGTGACGCTAACTAAGTAGAAGGGGTTGCAGTATTTAAAAGAAAATACTGTCGAACTAAGACTAGTTAGTACGCAAAAAAAAATATCGAGCGAAAGTGGACTGGCGTTGTGGCCGACGTCAGCAACGAATGTAGGAAGAAACTTTCTGCCAGGCAAAAAAAGCCCCGCCAAATTGGCGGGGTTGAGGTACGAGCGTGGCGCTCGGAAAACGTGGAACGCGAACGGCCCTCCGGTGAGAGAGGGCCGTTCGGTGTTACAGCAGGATGGTGCGGATGTCCGCCAGCAGGTCGCTCAGACGCTTGGTGAAGCGTGCAGCAGCGGCGCCGTTGATCACACGGTGATCGTAGGACAACGACAACGGTAGCATCAGTTTCGGCTGGAAGGCTTTGCCGTCCCAGACTGGCTGGATGGTTGCCTTGGAAACACCAAGGATCGCCACTTCCGGCGCGTTGACGATCGGCGTGAAGCCGGTGCCGCCAATGTGGCCAAGGCTGGAAATGGTGAAACAGGCGCCTTGCATGTCGTCAGCGGTGAGCTTCTTGTCGCGGGCTTTGGCGGCCAGCGCAGCGGCTTCGGCTGCCAGTTGCAACAGGCTCTTCTGATCGACGTTTTTGATGACCGGTACCAGCAGGCCTTCAGGGGTGTCGACCGCGAAGCCGATGTTCACGTACTTCTTGCGGATGATCGCTTTGCCGCTTGGTGCCAGCGAACTGTTGAAGTCCGGCAGTTCCTTGAGCAGGTGCGCGCACGACTTGAGCAGCAGCGGCAGGATGGTCAGCTTGACGCCAGCCTTCTCTGCAACGGCTTTCTGAGCGTTGCGGAACGCTTCCAGGTCGGTGATATCAGCCGAATCGAACTGAGTCACGTGCGGAATGTTCAACCAGCTGCGGTGCAGGCTCGACGCGCCGATTTGCATCAGGCGAGTCATCGGCACTTCTTCGGTTTCACCGAAGCGGCTGAAGTCCACGACCGGAAT
>NZ_JBFUBK010000095.1:0-24845 GCF_056405815.1 Pseudomonas sp. P1_F1_2
TGCGGGAATAGCTCAGTTGGTAGAGCACGACCTTGCCAAGGTCGGGGTCGCGAGTTCGAGTCTCGTTTCCCGCTCCATATTTAACAAAAACGCCGCTCAGCAATGAGCGGCGTTTTTGTTTGTGCGTTTTTTATGGCATAGCAGGCGACAACGCACTTTGTAGCAGCTGGCGAAGCCTGCGTCCGGCTGCGAAGCAGTCGTAAAACCTGTGTGCGGTCTTTCTGAAACACCGCGTCATTTGATTTCACGACTGCTGCGCAGCCGGACGCAGGCTTCGCCAGCTGCTACAGATTGTGTCGTTCTCCGGTTTTGTGGTTTGGACCCGCCAGCAGGGCGGGTCCAAGAGGCGATCAGAGCTTCGGTAACTGCCCGATGCGCCCCATCATTTCGGTCACGATCTGCAGGTCCAGCAGGAACTGGTCGACCGTCTTGAACTCATTGTCGGTGTGGCCGGTGTATTTCACCTCGGGCCGGGCCAGGCCAAACTGCACGCCATTGGGCAGTTCATGGACCGAGGTGGCGCCGGCAGAGGTGCCGTACTTGTGCTCCATGCCCAGGTTTTCGCTGGCTACGGCCAGCAAGGCCTTGACCCATTCACCCTCAGGGTTGCGGTACATCGGCTCGGCGATCGAGATATCGAAGGTCGGTGCGATGTGGCTTTTCTTGCTCCAGGTGGCCAGCTTATCGGTGATTTCGCTGTTCAGCGCTTCCGGGGACTTGCCCTTCGGGACACGCAGGTTGACCGCCAGTTTGAAAGCCTTTTCATCCATCCCGACAAAAGTCAGGGACGCGGTGAGTGGCCCCATGAATGAATCGGAAAAACCGACACCCAGTTTGCCGCCCAGGTAGTCCAGCCCCCAGTTGTCGGCGGCGTAGCGGGCGGCGTCGGTGATGTGGTTATGTTTGAGCGCGACCTTGCCGTCGAGGCTGTTGATGAAGTCCAGCATCCTGGCCACCGGGTTGACGCCTGACTCAGGCTCGGAGGAGTGGGCGGAAACGCCGGTAACCGTGAGTTTCACGTCCTTGCCGACGACCTTGGCCGTCACCTCAAAATTACCGCCATTGCGCTTCGCATACTCAGTACCCGCTTTGTGCAGGCTGGCGGCCAATTCGTCAGGCTTGTCACTCACCAGGGTGACAACCGATGCCGACGGAATCTGGTTGGTGGCCAGTCCGCCCGTCATTGAGACGATTTCAGCACCCTTGCCCTCGCCATCACGTCGGGCAAAGCTGGCCATGACGGTGCCGTAACCTTTCTCGGCAATCACCACCGGGTAGCCGCCATCCAGCGCCAGGTTGTAGTTGGGTGTCGGATTGTGTTCGAAGTAGTAGGGAATGGCGTCGCCGGTGGTTTCTTCGGTGGTGTCTACCAGCAGCTTGAAGTTCCTCGCCAGAGGCAGCTTCTCTTCCTTGATGACCTTCATCGCATAGAGCGACACCACGATGCCGTTCTTGTCGTCCTCGGTACCCCGACCATACATGCGATCGCCGATCAGGGTGACCTTGAACGGATCGAGTCGGGTGCCGTCTTTCAGTACCCAGTTCTCCGGCGTCACGGGCACCACATCGGCATGCGCGTGAATGCCCACCACTTCATCGCCGCTGCCCTCAAGGGCGATTTCATAGACGCGGTTGTCGATGTTGCGAAAATTCAGGTTGAAGGACTGGGCCAGGTCTTTGATCTTGTCGGCGATCTTGATGAATTCAGGATTGTCGTACTGAGCGACGCCGTCCACGCGGAAGGTCGGGATGGCCACCAGCTCACGCAGGGTCTCGGTGGCCGCGCTGCCGTATTTCAATCGTGCATAAAGGCCAAGCAGGCGATGGATTTCGTTCTGCTGTTCAGAAGAAAGTGCCTTGTTATCGAGAAAGGCGCTGATGGCCGGGCCGAGGTCGCCTGATTTGGCGACGTCACTCTGGGCCAGGCGTCCCAGGAACTCCCTGAAGTCGGTGACCGATGATTCACTGAACGTCTTGAGGATGGCCGCGCTCTGTTGCGTCGTGATGTTGGCAAATGCAGAAGGGGTGAACGAAGAAAGGCTGGCGATCATCAGGGTGGTCGCGGCCAGGTGCTTGAGTGAAAAGTCCATTGCTGGGGCATTCCTTTGCAGGCAGTTTGTGAGAAATATCTGATCGACTAATCAGAAACATTTCAAAGCTAACACCCGGAAGGCTTGATGCAGAGCCCTTGATGCAGGATCTGTCGCACAGAAACGCAAAAGCGACGCAGATATGAAAAAGGCCCGCGAGTCAGACTCGGCGGGCCTTTTGCGTGGGCGCAGGTTTTACATCGACAGAATCAGACGCCCGGCAAACAGGATCAGAATCACCCCCATCGTCCGTTCAAACCAATGCCCCATGCGCATGAACAGCACGCGCACCCGGGCGCTGGAAAAGAACAGCGCGACGATCACAAACCACAACGCATTCACAAAACACATCCAGACCCCATACAGCGCCTGGATCTTTAGCGGTGTCGTGGCACTGATGATGGTGGTGAAAATCGCCAGGAAAAACAGGGTCGCCTTGGGGTTCGTCGCGTTGGTCAGAAACCCGGTGGTGAATGCCTTCAATAGCGTTTGTTTGACGACAGGTTCGTCCACGGCCTGGTCGCCCTCAAGCGCGGACTTGGGTTTGCTGCGCAGCAGGCTGACACCGAGGTACAAAATGTAGGCGCCGCCCACGACCTTGGCCACGGTCAACAACCAAGGCGTTGTATGCATCAGCGCGCCGACCCCGAGCAGCGTGTATAGCACGTGCACGGAAATCCCCGCGCCGATGCCCAGCGCCGTGCAGATGCCCACCAGCCGACCGAAGCGCACGCTCTGACGAATCGTGACGGCAAAATCCGGCCCGGGTGCGACCACGGCCAGAAAGTGAATGGTTGCCAGCGCCAGAAACTCGCCCAAGTAACTCGAAAGCATTTCAACTCCAGAAGGTAAGGGGTGAAGCATTGCCGCGATAGCCGACAAAGAACGAAAGGCTCAATCGTGGATCTGCCACACCCGGTGTCACCGAGTGCATGCAGCGCGAATTGAACATGATGAAATCACCCGGCTCGGGACGTATCTCAAGCGTGGGAGGGCCAAGCAGGGCAGGGTCGATGCCGTAACTGTCGCCGCGCATTTCGTCGAACTGGTCCGGCGAAATGTCGTCGTCCCACATCTGCAGCGCGCCGCCTTCGGTGGGCATGTTCAGGTAAACGTTGCAGGCGAACTGCGCTTCCAGGCTTCTGGCCTGGTAACTGTCCGGGGCGTCCTTGGCGAAAATGTCATGGTGGGCGAGGAAGCACACCCCCGGTTTCACGACCCGTGACAGCCCGACATACATCTTGCGACCGTAGAGGTTTTCCAGGTGAGCGCCTGCCGGCCAGGATTCGTCGAACATGCAGCGCAGGGTGTCGACCGGGGACGAATAGGGCGCGCAACGGTTACGTAATTCCGCGATATTGCGGGTGGCGCGTTCGAAGTAGTCCTCGATCAGCAACGGCTGGTTTTCCGCTTCATAAAACGCCATGCCGATACGGCCGATACTAGGCGCATTGATATAGCCTTCGAAGCCCGGGGCGAGGATCTTGTCGCCAATTTGAATCGCCAGCGGCTGGGGCAACAAGCCTTTGACGCGGATGGCGAGGACTTCTTCGTTGGCCAGTTTTTTTATGCACGTCTCATCGAGACGCTCGACGTCAAGCATCATGTCTTAGGTCCATCTATCAGATAGTCAACAGAACCCGCGAGCGCAGGCTCCCCCGGCGTCAGGCGATGACGTTGCCGGCATCGCCCAAATGCTCAATCCACGGAGTAGTGGACTGACAGCGTTCCCTTTTTCAATGAAAGGGAAGCGATCGTGACCGTGCCTAATTCCTTCAGGCTACGTACATGGGTGCCGCCGCAGCCATAGGCGGGCAGTTCACCGAAACCGATTTCCCGGGCGCCTTCACGCAATGACGTCAGGCGCGGCCAATCCTGGCCAATAAACAGTGCGATGCCGAGTTGAACGGATTCGACATCGAGGTCCTGGGCACTTTCCAGCGCTTTGAACTGCACCCGACCTTCGCCCGGCCAGTGATGCGCCTTGGTCGGCATCCAGCCTCTGGCCTGGACGAAATGACCAATCAAATGCCCGGCGGAATGCATGCGCGTATTGAACTGGCGCCGCTCTTCGTCGATACGAATCTGGGTCATACCGGGTTTAACCGGTTGATCGACGAAATGAATGATCCGGTCGGGATCCTGGACGACACGCAGTACCTGACTATCGCCGATCCAGCCGGTATCAAAAGGCTGGCCGCCACCTTGCGGGTGAAACAGCGTGGCGCGCAGCACCACGGCAAATTCGTTCTCGTGGGGCGTGCACTCCAAGACTTCCACATTAGCCTTGAGGTCATCACTATGGAAAAAGAGGCGGAGCGTCATATTCCATGCCCTGATTAAAGTTTCTTTTTTTATTATATGAAGCGTGGAATTGCGTGATAATCCGTTCAAACATCAAAGGACTGTTGCGCTGTGAGCATAAATCTTCCACTGCCGCTGCTCGGTGAAATGGCGATTTTCGTCAAGGTTGTCGAGACCGGCAGCTTCTCCGAAGCCGCGCGCCAACTGGGGGCTTCACCCTCGGCAGTGAGTCGTAGTATTTCGCGACTGGAGAAGGCCCTGGCCACGCGTCTACTGCAACGCACCACGCGCAAACTGCGCCTGAGCGACGGTGGCGAAGAGGTGTTCAAGCGTTGTCAGGAAATGGTCAGCGCGGCCAAGTCAGTGATGGAAATCAGTGGCCAGTTCACTGACGAACCCGAGGGGCTGGTGCGTATCAGCGTCCCGAAAGCGGTAGGCCGGATCGTGATTCACCCGCATATGCCGGAGTTTTTACGCCGTTATCCAAAAGTGGACGTGGAGCTATTGCTTGAGGACCGGCAGGTTGATTTGATCGACGACAACGTCGACCTGGCGATTCGCATTACCGACCGGCCGCCAGCAGGGCTGGTGGGTCGGCAGTTGCTCACCATCGACCATTTGCTCTGCGCGACACCGCAGTATCTGGCTGAACACGGTACGCCGACTCACCCCCATGACTTGCTTAATCACAGTTGCATTTACCTGGGTGAAACCCCGAGCGATGCGCGCTGGAAATTCAGGAAGGGCAGCAAATCGGTGACCGTCGGTGTGCGTGGGCGATATGCCGCCAATCACACCGGCGTACGTTATGGCGCGGTGTTGCAGCATATCGGCATTGGCAGCTTGCCCTATTTCACTGCGCGCCATGCCCTGGAGAAAGGGTTGATGGTGCAGGTGCTGCCGGACTGGACCTTTCTGGCGTCCTACCACGGAGGTGCCTGGTTGCTGCATTCGCCAACCCGGTACCTGCCGCCCAAGATACGGGTGCTGATTGATTACCTGGTGACGTGTCTGGAGAAGGAGCCGACGCTGGGCAAGCCCGGTAAGTCCAATGGTCCGGTTTGGTCCTCATCGGAATATGAAATGCCAGAGAGTGACGGCTTGTTCTGAGCACAAAAAAAGGCCCGCATGTTAATCATGCGGGCCTTTTTCATTGCTGGGCCGGGATCAGTGCTTGCTGTCGTCGTTCGACATCGACAGCAGCTGTTTTTCCTGATTCCAGTCGAACGGCTCGTCGTTTTGTTCCGCTTCGAAGCGGCGCTCTTCCAGCGCCTGATACATATCGATTTCATCATCGGGCATGTAATGCAGGCAGTCACCGGCGAAGTACCACAGCAGGTCGCGCGGGACCAGGTGGGCAATTTGCGGGTAGCGGGTAATGACCTGGCAGAGAATGTCCTGGCCCAGGTATTGGCTTTCGATCGGGTCGACCGGCAGCAACGCACGCAACTCGTCGAAGCGCTCCAGGAACAAGGCATGGCTTTCTTCGGGAACCTGCTCGGCCTCACCCACGGCGACCAGGATACTGCGCAAGTGGTCAAGCAAGACGAGATGATCGGCAACGACGTTGGACACGAGATAAGTCCTCAAGAGCAAAACGGGCGCGGGAGTATAAAGCGCCTGCGCCCTTTTTGCATGGACCGACATGTTCGGCAGGATCAGCGGACCTTTCCTTGAGCCAGTGCCAGCTCCTCTTTGTCGAAATCATCGACATCAATCACCTTGCGTCGGGCCGTTTCGGCGATACRCAGAGTCTGCGCTTCCATTGCCTGCAAGACACCGGCCTCCAGCGCGGCATCGATGATGTGTTCCCCGGCGGCCGGTTTGACCTGGCCACTTTTGAGGGCCACGTGCAGCTTTTTCTGCAGCGGCTGCGCGGCGTTGAGCAAATTGCAGGCATGTTGCAATGCGCCGACGGCATCATCGGCCGATTGCGGACGGTAGCAACCGCCCAGCAACTCTTCCAGGGTCGGGTCGCCCTTGGCGCGGCCAATCACGGCGGCCACGTCGGCCCCGAGCTTGTCCGATGGGCCTTTGTGTCGACGACCGAACGGAAACACGATCACCCGTAACAGGCAACCCAACACCCTGTTCGGGAAATTGGTCAGCAGTTCATCCAGCGCACGCTCCGACTGACCCAGGCTTTCCTCCATGGCCCAAGTGAACAACGGCGCCATGTGTTCCGGTGAGTCGAGATCGTGGTAACGCTTGAGGGCGGCAGAGGCGAGGTACAGGTTGCTGAGTACATCCCCCAGTCGTGCTGACAGACGCTCGCGACGTTTCAGTTCGCCGCCCAGCAGCATCATGCTCAGGTCCGCCAGCAGGGCAAACGCCGCAGCCTGGCGATTGAGGGCGCGGAAGTAACCCTGGCTGAGCTTGTTGCCCGGCGTGTGTTCGAAATGCCCGAACCCCAGGTTCAGCACCAGTGTGCTGGCGGCGTTACTCACGGCAAAACCGATGTGCTTGAGCAGCAGGCCATCGAACTCGGTGAGTGCCTGATCCTTGTCCTCACGACCGGCGAGGGCCATTTCCTTGAGCACGAACGGATGGCAACGAATCGCCCCCTGGCCGAAGATCATCAGGTTGCGCGAGAGAATGTTCGCGCCTTCGACGGTGATGAAAATCGGTGCGCCATTCCAGCTGCGACCGAGGTAATTGTTCGGCCCCATGATGATGGCTTTGCCGCCATGAACATCCATCGCATGGCTGATGCACTCGCGGCCACGTTCGGTGAGGTGGTACTTGAGAATTGCCGACAGCACCGACGGTTTCTCGCCCAGATCCACCGCGTTGGCGGTCAGCATGCGCGCCGCGTCCATCATCCAGGCGTTGCCGCCGATGCGCGCCATGGCTTCCTGAATCCCTTCGAACGCCGACAGTGGAACGTTGAATTGTTCGCGAACCTGAGCGTATTGACCGGTCACCAGGCTGGTGAATTTGGCGGCGCCGGTGCCGACGGCAGGCAATGAAATCGAACGCCCGACCGACAGGCAATTCATCAGCATCATCCAGCCTTTGCCAAGCATGTCCTGGCCGCCGATGAGGAAGTCGAGCGGCACGAACACATCCTTGCCAGCGTTCGGGCCGTTCATGAACGCGGCGCCCAGCGGCAGGTGACGGCGACCGATTTCAACACCGGCGGTGTCAGTGGGAATCAGGGCCAGGCTGATGCCAAGGTCTTCCTTGTCACCCAGTAAATGGTCCGGGTCATAGGCCTTGAAGGCGAGGCCGAGCAGGGTCGCCACCGGGCCGAGGGTGATGTAACGCTTTTCCCAGTTCAGGCGCAGGCCCAGGGTTTCCTTGCCTTCCCATTCACCTTTGCAGATGACCCCGGTGTCGGGCATTGCCCCGGCGTCGGAACCGGCCAGTGGGCCGGTCAATGCGAAGCAGGGAATGTCGTCACCACGGGCCAGGCGAGGCAGGTAATGGTTGCGCTGTTCATCGGTGCCGTAATGCAGCAGTAGCTCGGCGGGGCCGAGGGAATTGGGGACCATCACGGTGGACGCAAGGTCGCCGCTGCGGGTCGCCAGTTTCATGGCGACCTGTGAGTGGGCATAGGCGGAGAAGCCCTTGCCGCCGTATTCCTTGGGAATGATCAGCGCGAAGAAGCCGTTGTCCTTGATATGCGTCCAGGCTTCGGCGGGCAGGTCCATGTCTTGCCCGATCTGCCAGTCGGTGACCATGGCGCACAGTTCTTCGGTCGGGCCATCAATGAATGCCTGTTCCTCTTCGCTCAGTTGGGCTTTGGGATAGGACAGCAGTTTGTTCCAGTCGGGGCGACCGCTGAACAGCTCACCGTCCCACCACACTGTGCCGGCATCGATGGCGTCGCGTTCGGTTTGCGACATCGGCGGCAGGGTCTTCTGGAACCAGTTGAACAGCGGCGCGCTGAAGAACTTGCGACGCAGGTCGGGCAGCAGCAATGGCGCTGCAACGGCGGCGATCAACACCCAGAGCAACAGCAGCAGCCAACCGGGCGCGCGGCTGAAAGCGCCCATGGCCACCACATAGACGGCAACGATGCAGAGAGCGGGCAGGGGGGCGATGCGACGATGGGCTAACCAGGCGATCCCGACAACCAGAACCAGTATCCACAACAGCAGCATATTTAATCCTCCGTGAACCAGGGTAAAACCAACCTTCAGAGCTTAGACGGCATCCGCCAAACAGGGTGGTCAGAGCGATGTGATTGAATTCGTGGGAAACCTTGGGTGAGTTTTGTAGGTTCGGTTGGCAACACGCTCGGGAAATGGTTCGTTTCCTACGCGACAATGCGCCCAAGTTTGGCCGAAACGTCGTTATCTCTGTGCTGAAGYTGTCGCTAGACTCGAGGCTTCCCCTGGAGATTATTCTCATGCACGAGTACCTGAGCCCCGGCCGCTTCATCGATAGTGACCACCCCTCGGTGGTGGAGTTCGCCGAAATACATCGCGGCAGCCGTCGAGATCCGATCGAGCAGGCGATCAAACTTTATTACGCAGTGCGTGAGGCCGTGCGCTACAACCCCTACACGTTCAGCCGCGATCCGCAGACGTTGTGCGGCAGTTATGCGCTGGCAACGGGGGAAAGCTATTGCGTGCCCAAAGCCACGCTACTGGCGGGCGCTGCTCGGCATTGCGGGATCCCGGCACGCATTGGTCTGGCAGACGTTCGCAATCACCTGTCGACGCCACGCTTGCTCGAATTGCTCAAGAGCGATGTATTCGCGATGCATGGCTACACGGAGTTGTATTTGAATGACCGCTGGGTCAAGGCGACACCGGCGTTCAATCAAAAACTCTGTGAACTGTTCAATGTCGCACCGCTGGAATTCGACGGGATTAACGACAGCGTCTTTCATCCGTTCAATCGCGATGGCGCGCAGTTGATGGAGTACCTGGTTGATCACGGCCAGTTCGCCGATGTGCCGGAAACGTTCTTTTTCGAGCACCTGGAAAAGTGCTATCCGCACCTGTTCAGCGACAAGCTACCCACGTTGCTGGGTGATATGCAGAGCGATTTGAGTCGCGCCTGATCCGGCGTATGCTGCCTGCCCACTTATCGAAAAAGAGGCGGTCATGCTGAAGATCTGGGGTCGGAAAAACTCGTCGAATGTCAGAAAGCCTTTGTGGGCCGCCGAAGAGCTGGGGCTGGCCTACGAGGCCATCGATGCGGGCGGTGCTTTTGGTGTGGTCGATACGCCGCAGTACCGTGCAATGAACCCCAATGGTCGCGTACCGGTGATCGAAGACGACGGTTTTGTGTTGTGGGAATCCAACGCCATCGTGCGTTACTTGATGGCCCGCCATGCCAACAGCACGTCTTGGTATCCAGCGAACCTGCAAGCCCGCGCCACGGCTGACAAGTGGATGGACTGGACCACTTCAAGTTTTGCCGGCCCCTTCCGCACCGTATTCTGGGGCGTGTTGCGCACGCCGGCCGACAAGCAGGACTGGCCGGCCATCAAGGCTGCGATCAAGGAGTGCGACGAGTTGCTGTCGATGGCCAATCAAGCGTTGTCGACCCAATCCTACCTGTCCGGCGATGAGATCGGCATGGGCGACATCCCCCTCGGCAGTTTTATTTATGCCTGGTTCGAGATGCCAATCGAGCGCGCGTCGCAGCCGCACCTTGAAGCCTGGTATGCCCGGTTGAAACAACGTCCTGCCTATCAAAAAGCAGTCATGACCGCGTTGACTTAATACTCACTATCGACACACTTGACTGTACTTGTGTGGCGGCGACAAGCACCATTGCGCCCATGTGCCGCGGTTGTACCTGTCGCCGCTAGCCGTCTTTTATTCCTTTTTTCCTTCTTGGTGCGTAATCCGATATGAGTTCCGCTCTGTCCATCCGGCAGCTAACCAAAACCTACGGCAACGGTTTCCAGGCCCTGAGTGGTATCGATCTGGACGTTGCCGAAGGTGACTTTTTCGCCTTGCTCGGCCCGAACGGCGCCGGCAAATCCACGACCATCGGCATTCTCTCGACCTTGGTGAACAAGACCAGCGGAACGGTGAATATCTTCGGCCACGACCTGGACAAGAATCCTGCGCAGCTCAAACGCTCCATCGGCGTGGTGCCCCAGGAATTCAACTTCAACCAGTTCGAAAAGACCTTCGATATCGTGGTGACCCAGGCCGGTTACTACGGCATTCCGGCGAAAGTCGCCAAGGAACGCGCCGAGCAATACCTGACCCAACTGGGGCTGTGGGATAAGCGCGATACGCCGTCACGCTCGCTGTCCGGTGGCATGAAGCGTCGATTGATGATTGCGCGCGCGCTGGTTCACGAACCGCGTTTGCTGATCCTCGACGAACCGACGGCAGGTGTGGACATCGAGCTGCGTCGTTCGATGTGGACCTTTCTCACCGAGCTGAACAAGAAAGGCATCACCATCATCCTCACCACGCACTATCTGGAAGAGGCTGAGCAGTTGTGCCGCAACATCGGCATCATCGACCACGGCACCATCGTCGAGAACACCAGCATGAAACAGTTGCTCAGCCAGCTGCATGTGGAGACGTTCCTGCTCGACATCAAAAACACCCTGAACAGTGCGCCGCAGTTGCTCGGCTACCCGACCCGGCTGCTTGACGGCCACACGCTGGAAGTCCAGGTCGACAAGGCCATGGGCATCACCGCGCTGTTTACCCAGTTGGCGCAGCAGAACATCGAAGTGCTGAGCCTGCGTAACAAAACCAATCGCCTAGAGGAGTTGTTCGTGTCCCTGGTGGAGAAAAATCTGTCGAAGGTGGCGGTATGAGTTCCGAGCTGCAGCCCAACCTCGTTGCCCTCAATACCATCGTTTACCGTGAGGTCCGGCGCTTTACCCGGATCTGGCCGCAGACATTGCTGCCGCCGGCCATCACCATGGTTTTGTACTTCGTGATCTTCGGCAACCTGATCGGTCGCCAGATCGGTGACATGGGCGGCTTCACCTACATGGAGTACATCGTGCCGGGGCTGATCATGATGTCGGTGATCACCAACGCCTATGGCAACGTGGTGTCGAGTTTCTTTGGTAGCAAGTTCCAGCGCTCCATCGAGGAATTGATGGTGTCGCCAGTGTCACCGCATACGATTCTGATCGGCTACACACTGGGCGGCGTGCTGCGCGGGTTGATGGTCGGGATCATCGTGACGTTGCTGTCGCTGTTCTTTACGCATTTGCAGGTGCATCACCTGGGCGTGACTATTCTGGTGGTGGTGCTGACGGCGACGATCTTCTCGCTGCTGGGCTTCATCAACGCTGTGTTTGCACGCAACTTCGATGACATCTCGATCATTCCGACATTCGTACTGACACCGCTGACCTACCTGGGCGGGGTGTTCTACTCGATTTCCCTGTTGCCACCGTTCTGGCAGACCGTGTCCCTGGCGAACCCGGTGCTGCACATGGTCAACGCCTTCCGTTATGGCATCCTCGGTGTGTCGGACATCAAGATCAGCATCGCCATCACCTTCATGCTGGTGGCGACTGTCGTGTTGTACATCGGTTGCGCACGTTTGCTGGTCAGCGGTCGCGGGATGCGTACCTGATTCAGGATCGCCAAGACGCTTACCCAGACACCGCATAAAAAACGGCCTCCACATTGGAGGCCGTTTTGCATTCTACAGCCGGCTTTTCTTGCGCCGTTTCCACTGCCGCGCCACCCACCAGCGCCAGTACAGCATGGTCAGGCAGTAGGCGAGGGCGCCCAGCACCAGTCCGGTGACGACCGAGCCCAGCAAAAATGGTTGCCACAGTGTCGAGAGTTCGCTGCTGACCCATTCCCAGGTCAATGCATCTGGCAACTGCCGAGCGGGCACATCCAGCAGCCAGGCACCGGTCTGGTAAGTGCAATAAAACACCGCTGGCATGGTGATCGGGTTGGTCAGCCAGACCAGGCTCACCGCAATCGGTATGTTGCCCCGCACCATGATGGAAAGAACGGCCGCCAGCAGCATTTGAAACGGGATCGGCAGAAACGCCGCGAACAGGCCGACCGCCATCGCCCGGGCCACAGAGTGGCGGTTGAGGTGCCAGAGGTTGGGGTCATGCAGCAAGGTGCCGAGAAAGCGTAAGGACTTGTGTTCCCTGATGCTGGTCGGGTCTGGCATGTAACGTTTGAATAAGCGCCGGGGCATAAGGCTTCTCGGTCGGTTAAGGCGGCAAGTATGTCTGGATTCTACGAAGCGCCCATTCAGACTTTGTGACAATTAATAACGGCGCCTGTGCGGTTAGCCGGCTATGCCTAGGGAGGAACTCTCAAGGATGAGCGTATGCGCACAGGGATGATAGCGCTGGCGTTGGGTTTGCTGGCCCTGAGGTTTTTGCCGGAACTACCGCCGGTTGGGTTATGGGGGTTGCTGCCGTTAGTCGGTTTGATGGTGTTGCCGTTTCGCTCGTATCCATTGGCGTTTTTCCTGTTCGGCTTCAGTTGGGCGTGCGCGAACGCGCAGTGGGCGCTGGATGATCGGTTGCCACACACACTCGATGGCGAGACGCGCTGGGTCGAAGGGCGGGTAACGGGCCTGCCGCAACAGGCAGACGGCGTGGTGCGTTTCGAGCTGACGGACAGCCAGTCACGCCGAACCAAACTGCCCCGACACCTGCGTCTGGCCTGGTATGGCGGGCCGCCCGTCAATAGCGGCGAACGGTGGCGGCTGGCGGTCAAATTGAAGCGTCCTGCCGGGCTGCTCAATCCGCATGCGTTCGATTATGACGCCTGGCTGCTGGCTCAACGCATCGGTGCAACCGGCACGGTCAAGGACGGCGAATTGGTCGCCGAAGCCCGATGGGCCTGGCGCGACGGCATCCGCCGGCGTTTGCAAGCCGTAGATGCCCAGGGCCGAACCGGGGCGTTGACGGCGCTGGTGCTGGGCGATGGCGCCGGGCTGAGCCGTGAGGAATGGCAAGTGCTGCAAGACACCGGCACCGTGCATCTGCTGGTGATTTCTGGGCAGCACATCGGCTTGCTGGCGGGATTGGTCTATCTGCTGATCGCCGGGTTGGCGCGTTTGGGGCTGTGGCCAGGGCGTTTACCCTGGCTGCCATGGGCGTGCGGGCTGGCGTTCTCGGCAGCGCTGGCTTATGGGTTACTGGCCGGTTTCGACGTACCGGTGCAGCGCGCGTGCGTGATGATCGGGCTGGTGCTGTTGTGGCGGCTGCGTTTTCGTCACCTCGGTGCGTGGTGGCCGCTGTTGCTGGCGTTGAATGGCGTTTTGCTGGTGGATCCGCTGGCCAGTCTGCAACCAGGCTTCTGGCTATCTTTTGCAGCAGTGGCGGTGTTGATCTTCACCTTTGGCGGGCGGTTGGGCCCCTGGCGATGGTGGCAAACCTGGACTCGGGCCCAGTGGCTGATTGCAATCGGTTTGTGCCCGTTGTTGTTGGTGCTGGGCTTGCCGATCAGCATCAGCGGGCCTGTGGCCAATTTGCTGGCGGTGCCCTGGATCAGTCTGCTGGTGTTGCCACCAGCCTTGCTCGGCACATTGTTATTACCCGTCCCTTATGTGGGCGAAGGGTTGCTGTGGCTGGCGGGCGGGTTGATCGACTGGCTGTTCAGGGCACTGGCATTAATGGCCGGGCAACTGCCTGCGTGGTTACCGGCGGCGGTACCGCTGTGGAGTTGGGCGCTCGGCACATTGGGGGCCTTTCTACTCTTGATGCCGCGAGGCGTTGCGCTACGCCCTTTGGGCTGGCCGCTGCTGTTGATGCTGGTGTTTCCACCTCGACCGTTGTTGCCTGAAGGCCGGGCCGATGTCTGGCAACTGGACGTCGGCCAAGGATTGGCCATCCTGGTGCGTACTCGCTATCACACGCTGCTGTATGACACCGGGCCTCGTTTCGGCGATTTCGACCTCGGTGAGCGGGTGGTCCTGCCTTCGTTGCGCAAACTGGGGGTGAAGGGGCTCGACCTGATGCTGATCAGCCACGCCGATGCCGATCACGCTGGCGGTGCGCGAGCAGTGGCCAATGGTTTGCCGGTCAGTCGGGTACTCAGTGGCGATCCCGAGGGGCTGCCTGCCGAACTGCACGCCGAGGGCTGTGAAAGTGGTCGGCAATGGACCTGGGACGGCGTGCACTTCGAACTGTGGCAATGGACGTCAGCCCATGATCGCAATCAGAAATCCTGCGTATTGCAAATAGAAGCCAGCGGCGAGCGACTGTTGCTGACCGGTGATATCGACACCGCTGCCGAGCGGGCGTTGCTTGAAAGTCCTCTCGCACAAAACACCGATTGGTTGCAGTCACCTCATCATGGCAGCCGCAGTTCCTCGTCGATGGCGCTGTTGAGCGCGCTGCAACCCAAGGCCGTGCTGATTTCCCGTGGGCAAGGCAATTCCTTTGGCCATCCGCACGCCACCGTGGTGGCGCGCTATAAAAAGCTCGGCATGATGATCTACGACAGCGCCGAGCACGGCGCCATTCATCTGCAATTGGGCCGTTTCAAACCGCCGTGGACGATGCGTCTGGATCGGCGTTTCTGGCGCGATCCGCCACCGCTCAACAAATAGCCGAGAGTTATTAAAGCCCGACCGGATGCGACATCACGGTCTTCGGTGCGCTCGGCCCCTATGTTAGAGTGGCGCACTTTTTCGAGGGGACTGTCACTGTGTGGGAATTGGTCAAATCCGGCGGTTGGATGATGCTGCCGATCATTCTGAGTTCCATCGCGGCCATGGCGATCGTCGCCGAGCGTCTCTGGACCCTGCGAGCCAGCCGTGTGACCCCGGAGCATCTGCTCGGGCAGGTCTGGGTGTGGATCAAGGACAAGCAACTCAATAAAGAAAAACTCAAGGAACTGCGCGCCAACTCACCGTTGGGCGAGATCCTGGCGGCGGGCCTTGCGAACTCCAAGCATGGTCGCGAGATCATGAAAGAGTGCATTGAAGAAGCCGCCGCGCGGGTCATTCACGAACTCGAACGCTACATCAATGCCTTGGGCACCATCGCCGCCATGGCCCCGTTACTCGGATTGCTGGGGACGGTGCTGGGCATGATCGATATCTTCAGCTCGTTCATGGGCACGGGCATGACCACCAACGCCGCAGTGCTGGCCGGCGGTATTTCCAAAGCCTTGATCACCACGGCTTCGGGCCTGATCGTCGGCATCCCGTCGGTATTCTTTCACCGGTTCTTGCAACGGCGCATCGATGAACTGGTGGTGGGGATGGAGCAGGAAGCCATCAAGCTGGTTGAAGTGGTGCAGGGCGACCGTGACGTTGATCTGGCTGAGGGCAAAGCGTGAAATTCCGCCGCAAGCAACGGGAGAACGTGGACATCAATCTCGTGTCGCTGATCGACGTGGTGTTTGTCTTGCTACTGTTTTTCGTTGTGACCACCACCTTTACCCGAGAAACCCAGTTGCGCGTCGAACTGCCGGAAGCGGTCAGCGGCTCGCCGGCCGAAGATCAGCAAGTCAAGCAACTGGACATCACCATCAACGCCGAAGGCGTGATCTCGGTGAACAATCATGTGTTGCCCAAGAGTGATCTGGTGACCTTGATGGAAGCGCTGCAAAAAGAATCCAACGGTGACACCAATTTGCCGCTGTCCATCAGCGCTGACGGCAAGACCCAACATCAATCCGTCATCACCGCCATGGACGCCGCCGGGAAACTCGGTTTCAGTCACTTGCGCATGACCACCGTCGAGGCGGCGCCCGCGCCCTGATGGCCATGTCTGATCGCTTGCTCGCCGCGTGGTACGAAGGTCATCCGGCCCTGAAGCTGTTGCAGCCACTGGAGTGGTTGTACCGGCGGGTGGTCATGAACAAGCGCAAGCGGTTTCTGGCGGGTGAGGGCGAGATCTATCAGCCGCCCGTGCCGCTGATTGTGGTCGGCAATATCACGGTGGGCGGCACCGGCAAGACGCCGCTGATTCTGTGGATGATCCAGCATTGCCAGCGCAGCGGCTTGCGGGTCGGCGTGGTCAGTCGCGGTTACGGTGCCAAACCGCCGCAGCTACCCTGGCGAGTCGAAGCCGATCAAAGCGCCGATGTGTCGGGCGATGAACCGCTGTTGATCGTCCAGCGCACCGGCGTGCCCTTGATGATCGACCCGGACCGCAGCAGCGCCATCAAAGCACTGCTCGCGAGCGAGCCGTTGGACCTGATCCTGTCCGATGACGGCATGCAACATTACCGGATGGCCCGTGACCTGGAACTGGTATTGATCGACGCCGCACGAGGTCTGGGCAATCAGCGTTGCCTGCCCGCCGGGCCGTTGCGTGAACCGGTCGAGCGCCTGCAAAGCGTCGACGCGGTGCTGTACAACGGCGCTAGCGATGATCGCGACAACGGTTTTGCCTTCCAGCTCCAACCCACCGCCTTTATCAATCTGCAAAGCGGTGAGCGGCGCCCCCTCGACCACTTTCCCGCAGGCCAGGCGGTGCACGCAGTGGCCGGGATCGGCAATCCGCAGCGTTTCTTCAAAACCCTCGAAACGCTACACTGCAAGCCAGTTCCGCATGCGTTTGCCGACCACGCCGAGTACAGCGTGCAGGCCTTGAATTTCACACCGTCATTGCCGTTGGTGATGACTGAAAAGGACGCGGTGAAGTGCCGTGCCTTTGCCGCCGCCGATTGGTGGTACCTGGCGGTCGATGCTGTGCCATCGCCGGCCTTCGTGGCCTGGTTCGATACGCAGCTGATGCGCCTGTTGCCGGATCGTCTTTTGCCTTAAAACCGTTTTTATCCAGGGAATGCTCATGGACACCAAATTGCTCGATATCCTCGCTTGCCCGGTCTGCAAAGGCCCACTCAAGCTCAGCGCCGACAAGACCGAGCTGATCAGCAAGGGCGCCGGTCTGGCATACCCGATTCGCGACGGCATTCCGGTGATGCTCGAAACTGAAGCGCGCACCCTGACCACCGACGAGCGTCTGGATAAATGACCACAGCCTTTACCGTTGTCATTCCATCGCGTTTTGCCTCCACCCGCTTGCCGGGTAAGCCGCTGCTGCTGATCGCCGGCAAGCCGATGATCCAGCATGTCTGGGAACAGGCCAGCAAAAGCAGCGCACAGCGTGTGGTGGTTGCCACCGACGATGCGCGCATTGTCGAGGCGTGCAACGGGTTCGGTGCTGAAGTGGTGCTGACCCGCGAAGACCACAATTCGGGCACCGACCGTCTGGCCGAGGTCGCAGCAAAACTCGGCTTGGCGCCCGACGCCATCGTGGTCAACGTCCAGGGTGACGAACCGCTGATCCCGCCGAGCGTGATCGATCAGGTCGCCGCCAACCTCGCTGTTCACACCGAAGCGCGCATGGCCACCCTGGCCGAGCCGATCGAAGACGTGGAAACACTGTTCAACCCCAATGTGGTCAAGGTCGTCAGCGACCTTAATGGCCTGGCGCTGACCTTCAGTCGCTCGACCTTGCCGTGGGCCCGGGACGCGTTCGCCAAGAGCCGCGAGCAATTGCCGGAAGGCGTGCCATACCGTCGCCACATCGGCATTTATGCCTATCGCGCCGGTTTCCTGCAGGACTTCGTCAGCTGGGGCCCATGCTGGCTGGAAAACACCGAGTCGCTGGAACAACTGCGAGCCTTGTGGCACGGCGTGCGGATTCACGTCGCCGACGCGCTGATCGCGCCGCCAACCGGTGTCGACACCGTTGAAGACCTTGAGCGCGTTCGTCGCCTGCTGGAGGCCTGATGCGCGTTTTGTTCGTGTGCCTGGGCAACATCTGCCGTTCTCCAACGGCCGAAGGCGTGCTGCGGCACAAACTGCGCGAAGCGGGGCTGGCCGATCAGATTGAAGTCGCCTCCGCCGGCACCGGTGACTGGCATGTCGGCAAGGCGCCGGACAAACGCAGCCAGGCCGCGGCCAAGTTGCGCGGTTACGACTTGTCCGCCCAGCGCGCCCAGCAAGTCACCCGTGCCGATTTCGCCACTTACGACCTGATTCTGGCGATGGACAACAGCAACCTGCGCCACCTCAAGGCGCTGCAACCGGCCAAGGGCAAAGCCGAGCTGGATTTGTTCCTGCGTCGCTACCAGTCGGAACTCGATGAGGTCCCGGACCCGTACTACGACGGTGACCAGGGCTTCGAACAGGTGCTGGACCTGATCGAGCGCGCCAGTGATTTGCTGGTGATCGAATTGAAGGGACGGCTATGAGTTTGCAGGTTCAATCACAGGTTTCACTCAAGCCGTTCAACAGCTTCGGTGTCGACGTTCAGGCTCGTCTGTTCGCCGAAGCCCACAGCGATGCCGATGTGCGTGAAGCCCTGGCGTATGCGGCGGCGCATGATGTGCCCCTGCTGGTGATCGGAGGTGGCAGCAACTTGCTGCTGACAGCGGATATCCAGTCGCTGGTGCTGCGCATGGCCACGCGCGGGATTCGCATCCTCAGCGATGACGGCAGCAAAGTCGTGATCGAAGCCGAGGCCGGCGAGCCTTGGCATCCGTTCGTGCAGCACACGCTGGCGCAAGGGTTGTCGGGCCTGGAAAACCTCAGCCTGATTCCCGGTACCGTCGGTGCGGCGCCGATGCAAAACATTGGCGCGTACGGGGTCGAAATCAAGGACGTGTTCTCCGGCCTGACCGCGCTGGATCGCCAGACTGGCGAGCTGCGGGATTTCACTCTCGAAGAATGCAATTTCGCTTATCGCGACAGCTTGTTCAAACAGCAGCCGGGGCGTTGGTTGATCCTGCGGGTGCGTTTTGCGCTGGACCGCGCCGCGCACCTGCATCTGGAATACGGCCCAGTGCGCCAGCGCCTGACCGAGCAAGGCATCGAGCAACCGACGGCAACGGATGTCAGCCTGGCCATTTGCAGCATCCGCAATGAAAAGCTCCCGGACCCGGCCTTGCTGGGCAATGCGGGCAGTTTCTTCAAAAACCCGTTGGTGCCCGCGGCACTGGTCGCACAGCTCAAGGGCGAATACCCGGACCTGGTCGCCTACGCACAACCGGACGGTCAAATGAAGCTGGCTGCAGGCTGGTTGATCGAACGGGCAGGGTGGAAAGGCTTCCGCGATGCCGACGCTGGCGTGCACAAGTTGCAGGCGTTGGTGCTGGTCAATTACGGCAGCGCGACGGGCCTGCAATTGCTCAGCCTGGCGCAGCGTATCCAGAAAGACATATCGGAACGTTTCCATGTCGACCTGGAAATGGAGCCCAATCAGTACTGAGGCTACGCTTTCAAGACTGATCTCAAAGCCCTGTACGCCTTCAACCGTACAGGGCTTTTTTGTTAATGCTGGGTTAACTTAGCCACCTAACGATGCAAACACTTGCTCCACTAAAGGCCCGGTGCAGACGTTCCCGTCGCACAAGAGAGCCTCAGCTTGAGTCGATCTGCGTGTTACGAACCAAGACCCAACGGCAGATTGCTCGACCCCATACCTCAAGAACTATGCGGGCGTGCCCATGAATACCCTGATTCTCAACGGACAACCTTACAAAATGGATGTGGCGGACGAGATGCCGTTGCTCTGGGCTATCCGCGATGTTGCGGGCGGCCATCCTGGCACGAAATTCGGCTGCGGCATGGGCCTGTGCGGCGCCTGTACGATTCATATCAACGGTCAACCCGCACGGGCTTGCATCACGACCGTCGGTTCCGCATTCGGGCAAAACGTCACGACCATCGACGAATTGCACAACGACCCGATAGGCAAGATTGTCCAGCAAGCCTGGCTCGACACCGCAGTGGCCCAGTGCGGTTTCTGCCAGGGCGGGCAGATCATGTCCGCGACGGCACTGCTCAAGACCAATCCCGATCCCACCGACGCGCAAATCGAAGAGGCAATGGTCGGCAACATTTGCCGCTGCGGCACTTACAACCGCATCAAGACTGCCATCCGTCAGGCTTCCATACACTTGAAGGAGGCCAAGGCATGAGCCAGTTACCGAATGATTTTGCCCTGAGTAATCTCAGTAATTTGAGTCGCCGGGGTTTTCTCAAGGGTGTGGGCGCCACCAGCGCATTGGTGCTGGTTGCGAGTTGGGGTTGGCAAGACGCTTTGGCCGAGGAGCCGAAGCAGTTTGGCGCCGAGGGCATGCCGCACGGTTGGGTCGATGATCCGAAGGTGTACATCAGCATTGCTGCCGATGGGATGGTAACGGTGGTCTGCAACCGTTCAGAAATGGGCCAGGGCGTGCGCACCAGCCTGACGATGGTGGTGGCCGATGAACTCGACGCCGACTGGTCGATGATGAAGGTGCAGCAGGCGCCGGGCGACGAAGTACGTTTCGGCAATCAGGACACCGACGGTTCCCGCAGCATGCGTCACTGGTTTGAACCGATGCGCCGTTGCGGTGCCGCCGCGCGAACCATGCTGGAACAAGCCGCTGCCGCGCAGTGGAAAGTGCCGGTCGCCGAGTGCCGAGCGCAATTGCATAAAGTGATTCACCAGCCGACCGGACGTGAGCTGGGCTATGGCGCCCTGGCCGCAGCGGCGGGTGCGCTGGCCGTGCCGGCCCGTGACAGTCTGCGGCTCAAGCAGCCGTCAGAGTTTCGCTACATCGGCAAGGAAGGAATCAAGGCCATCGATGGCGCCGACATCGTCAATGGCCGCGCCATTTACGGTGCCGACGTGCATTTTGACGGCATGCTCTACGCCACCATTGCGCGTCCGGCGGTGTACGGCGGCAAGGTCAAATCCGTTGATTCCAGCGCCGCGCTGCAAGTTCCGGGCGTGATCAAAGTCCTGCAGATCGAAGGCCGCCCGCTGCCGTCCGAGTTTCAACCCTTGGGCGGTGTGGCCGTGGTGGCCAGCAACACATGGGCCGCGATCAAAGGGCGTGATGCGCTGAAGATCGAGTGGGACGACGGTCCGAACGCCAGTTATGACTCCATTGCCTATCGCAAGGAACTGGAAGCGGCGTCCCTCAAGCCCGGCAAAGTGGTACGCAATACCGGCAACATCGAAGAGGCTTTGAGCAGTGCCGACAGTACTTTCGACGCGTCTTACTACTTGCCGCATCTGGCTCAGGCACCCATGGAGCCGATGGTCGCCATTGCCCGCTTCAAGGACGGTGTCTGCCAAGCCTGGGGGCCGAGTCAGGCGCCGCAGGTGACCCGCACCAGGATCGGCGAACGCCTGGGCATTCCCTTCGATAACGTGACGTTCAACGTGACCTTGCTGGGTGGCGGTTTTGGTCGCAAATCCAAACCTGACTTCATCATTGAAGCCGCCATCCTCGCTAAAGAGTTTCCCGGCAAGGCTGTGCGGGTGCAATGGACCCGTGAAGACGACATCCACTGTTCCTATTTCCACACTGTGTCGGTCGAGTACCTCAAAGCCAGTCTGAACAAGGACGGCCTGCCATCCGCCTGGCTGCATCGCACCGTGGCCCCGAGCATCACCGCGCTGTTTGCACCAGGCATGAACCACGAGGCGGCGTTCGAGCTGGGCATGGGGTTCACCAACATGGCCTACGCGATTCCCAACGTGCGCCTGGAAAACCCGGAAGCCACGGTTCATACCCGCGTCGGCTGGTATCGCTCGGTATCGAATATCCCGCACGGCTTTGCGATTCAAAGTTTTGTCGATGAGCTGGCGCACAAGGCCGGGCAGGATCCGCTCAAGTACCAGATCAAGCTGATCGGCCCTGACCGTCAGATCGATCCAAGAACGTTGAGTGACGGGTGGAACTACGGCGAATCCCCCGAGCGTTATCCAATCGACACCGCGCGCCTGCGCACAGTGCTGGAAACCGCGGCCAAAGCCGCCGGTTGGGGCCGTGAAATGCCCAAGGGCCGAGGCCTGGGCCTGGCCGTGCATTACAGCTTTGTCACTTATGTGGCTGCCGCGATCGAGGTCGAAGTCAAAGACGACGGCACGCTGATTGTGCACAAGGCCGACATCGCCGTGGATTGCGGGCCGCAAATCAACCCTGAGCGTATCCGCTCGCAGTTCGAGGGCGCTTGCGTCATGGGCCTGGGCAACGCGGTGCTGGGAGAAATCAGCTTCAAGGACGGCAAGGTCCAGCAGGACAACTTCCACATGTACGAAGTGGCGCGCATGTCCCTGGCGCCCAAGGAAGTTGCCGTTCATTTGGTCACGCCGCCAGGGGTTGTGCCGTTGGGCGGTGTCGGGGAACCAGGTGTGCCGCCGATTGCGCCGGCACTGTGCAATGCAATCTTTGCCGCCACCGGCAAGCGCATCCGCAACCTGCCGGTTCGCTATCAACTGCAAGGTTGGCAGAAGGCTACCACCTGATGGATAGCGTCGATCTGAACGTCCTGCGCAGCGTGCTTGAATGGCGCCGCGCCGGTCAGCGAGTGGTGCTGTACAGCGTGGTCCAGACCTGGGGCACCGCGCCTCGGGCACCGGGTGCCATGTTGGCGTTGCGTGAAGATGGCGTGGTGATTGGCTCGGTGTCGGGCGGTTGTGTCGAGGATGATCTGATTGCCCGTCTGCACGACGGGCGTATCCCGGCCGACGGGCCGCCCGTTCAGTTGATCACTTACGGTGTCACTCGCGAGGAGGCCGCGCGGTTTGGTTTGCCGTGCGGCGGTACGTTGCGCCTGACCGAAGAGCGGGTCGGCGACCCGGCCTGGGTCGCTGAGTTGCTGGCGCGCTGCGAAGCCCATGAAATCGTCGCACGTTCGCTGGACATCGCGACCGGCGAAGTGGCTTTGCAGGCGGCGGACAAGGCCGATGTGCTGAGTTTTGATGGCCATACGCTGCGCGCTATTTATGGCCCGCGTTGGCGCCTGTTGCTGATCGGTGCGGGGCAATTGTCCCGTTACGTCGCCGAAATGGCGCGGCTGCTGGATTTCGAAGTGTTGATCTGCGATCCACGCACCGAATTCGTCTACGGTTGGGAAGAACAGCACGGACGCTTCGTACCGGGCATGCCGGACGAAGCGGTGCTGAACATCCAGACCGACGAGCGCACGGCCATCGTTGCCCTGACTCACGACCCGCGTCTGGATGACATGGCACTGCTCACGGCCCTCGACTCCAAGGCCTTTTATGTCGGCGCACTGGGCTCGCGGGTCAACAGCCTGAAGCGCAGGGAGAACCTCGCTCAGTTGGGCTTGTCGGCGCAATCCATCGAGCGCCTGCACGGGCCGATCGGGTTGCACATTGGCAGCCACAGTCCGGCAGAAATCGCCTTGTCATTGATGGCGGAAATTGTCGCGATCAAGAACGGCGTTGAACTGAAGCAGAAAAAGCCGTTGCGGGAGGCTTTATGAATGAACCCATCGGCGTGATTGTGCTGGCGGCGGGGCAGGGCAGTCGTTTTCGTCAGGTGGCGGGGGCAGAGAAGGACAAGCTGTTGGCCGATTGCACGGGGCGCGACGGTGCTGTTCGCTCGGTGATCGAGCAGGTATTGGTGAACCTGCCGGCTTCGCTGGATAAGCGCGTGTTGGTGACGACTGCGGATCGCCCGCAAGTGATTCGCATGGCTCAGGCGTATGGCTGCGAGATTGTACTGATCGAAGCGACGGGCATGGGTGACAGCATCGCAGCCGGCGTGGCGGCGTGTGCGCAGCTCAGTGGCTGGCTGATGGTGTTGGGGGATATGCCGTTTATCCTACCGTCCACGATTGAAGCAGTGCTGGCGGGCGTGACTGACGATGTGATCAGTGTGCCAGTGCTGGAGGGTGAGTTTGGGCATCCGGTGGGATTTGGTCGCATCTTTTGCTCGGCATTGATGGCGCTGTCGGGTGATCGCGGGGCCAAGCCGCTGTTTGCGCGGGGCAGGGTGATGGAAGTGGCAGTGGATGATCCAGGGGTATTGTGGGATGTGGATGTGCCTGAAGCGCTGATCTACAAGCCGGGATAGATCGTCTGTGGGAACGAGGTAACAGACAAAAAAAAGCCCCGCCTGGATCACCAGGCGGGGCTTTTTAATAACCGAGGATGTTAGACGAGTGGTTTAGGCTCGTGCTCTTTTTCCTGGGCTTGTTCGTGTTGCTCTACGGCTTCCTGAACGGAGCGAGGTGCTTCCTCGATGACCGACTCGGCAGGTGCCGCTTCGACCACTTCAGCAACAACCGGCGCGGGCTCTGCAGCGACAGGCGCTTCAACCGGAGCAGCAGCGGCAGCCAGTTCGGCTTCCTTCTGCAGACGCTCTTCTTCACGCTTGCGACGACGAACTTCACGCGGGTCGTTCGGTGCACGGCCGCTTGGCGTCAGGGCGCTGACTGGGGCCACTTCAACAGCAGGTTCAGCCACTTCGGCAACAACCGGAGCCGGTGCTTCAACGACTGGAGCAGGTTCGGCAGCCACAACCACTGGCTCGGAAACCATCGCTTCAGCCACTTCAGCTTCAGCCACCGGTGCTGGCGCTTCAACAGCAACCGGCTCGGCAACCCAGTTGAACGCGGTTTGTTCTTCACGAACTTCGCGAACAGCTTCGGTCACGGTTTCAGTGACGGTTTCGGCAGCAGGCTCGGCAGCAACCACTGGCTCGGCGACGACAGTCGCTTCAACTACAGATTGGGCTTCTTCACGAACGAACGCTTCACGAACCGGAGCCACTTCGATTTCCGGAGCGGCAGTCGCTTCGACCGGAGTCGTTG
>NZ_JBFUBK010000096.1:0-24691 GCF_056405815.1 Pseudomonas sp. P1_F1_2
TGTGTAGGAGTCCTGTAGCAGCTGTCGAGTGAAACGAGGCTGCGAAGCGTTTAACTTTTACGCCAATTCAGAATCACCAGCGTCACCACCCCCGCCACAATCCCCCAGAACGCCGAACCGATGGAAAACAGTGTCAGCCCTGACGCCGTGACCATAAAGGTAATCAACGCCGCTTCCCGCTCCTTCACTTCGGTCATGGCAATGCTCAAGCCATTGATGATCGAGCCAAACAGCGCCAGTGCCGCGATCGACAGCACCAACTCTTTCGGCAATGCGGCAAACAGCGCCGCCAGCGTCGCGCCGAACACCCCGGCAATCCCGTAGAAAATCCCGCACCACACTGCTGCCGTGTAGCGTTTGTTGCGATCTTCGTGGGCGTGCGGCCCGGTGCAGATCGCCGCGCTGATGGCCGCGAGGTTGATGCCGTGGGAGCCGAACGGAGCCAGTAGCAACGAGGCGATGCCGGTGGTGGTGATCAGCGGTGAGGCCGGCACAGTGTAGCCATCGGCACGCAGGACGGCGATGCCCGGCATGTTCTGCGAGGTCATGGCCACCACGAACAGGGGAATTCCGATACTGATGGTTGCAGCCAGGGAGAAATGCGGGGTGGTCCAGACCGGCGTGGCCACCTCCAGATGGAAACCAGTGAAATCCAGCAGCCCCATGGCCCCTGACAATGCGGTGCCGATCAACAGCGCGGCCAGTACGGCATAACGCGGCGACAGGCGTTTGACCAGCAAGTACGTGAAGAACATGCCCAGCACCAGCCCGGTGCGGTGCTGGGCGGCGACGAAGATTTCGCTGCCGATCTTGAACAGAATCCCCGCCAGCAGCGCCGCGGCCAGGGATGCCGGAATCTTTTTCACCAATCGTTCAAAGCTGCCGGTCAGGCCGCAAATCGTCACCAGCACTGCGCAGGTGATGTAGGCACCGATGGCTTCGCCATAACTCACACCGCCCAGGCTGGTAATCAGCAACGCCGCGCCGGGGGTCGACCAGGCAATGGTGATGGGGGTGCGATAACGCAGGGACAATCCGATCGAGCACACCGCCATGCCAATCGAGATCGCCCAGATCCACGACGAAATCTGCCCACTGGTCAGGCCCGCCGCTTGTCCGGCCTGGAACATCAGGACCAGGGAGCTGGTGTAGCCGGTCATCATCGCAATGAAACCGGCGACGATGGCCGATGGCGAGGTGTCGGCCAAGGGACGGAGCTGCGTGTGCGTGGCGTCGTTCATGACGGCGTTGTTCCTTGTTCTAGTGGAGATGCCCAGGCCCTTTGTAGCAGCTGGCGAAGCCTGCGTTCGGCTGCGAAGCAGTCGTGAGATCAGCCGGCACGGCGTATAAGGGAGCCCGCGTATTCAGGTTTTACGACTGCTACGCAGCCGAACGCAGGCTTCGCCAGCTGCTACAGGGATCGGGTTAACGCGCGGATTCTGCGTTCAAGCCTAAACTCAAACGTAGCGGATCGTTGCAATACAGCGGAAGCGACAAACAGCCGTACAGTCGTGTTGCCACCATCCATTGTGTACAATCGCGGTGTTTTTTACGCGATACTTGCCAGCGACCCACTGTGCCGTATTACAGTCACCGTCAATTCGCCGCAGTTCTCCCCCGACTCGAGTGCCCATGAACGAACAGTTGCAGCCCCTCAAGAAACAACCGCGAGCAGGCAAAGCCGGCCGCAGCGGTACCCAGGACGATATTGTCTACGCGCATATCTTCGAGGCCATCCTCGAACAGCGCCTGGCGCCCGGCACCAAGTTGAGCGAAGAAGCGCTGGGGGAAATTTTCGGGGTCAGTCGCACCATCATTCGTCGCGCACTCTCGCGCCTGGCCCATGAAGGCGTGGTGCTGCTGCGTCCGAACCGTGGCGCGGTCGTCGCCAGCCCGAGCGTCGAAGAGGCCCGTCAGGTGTTCTTCGCCCGACGTCTGGTGGAGCGGGCCATCACCGAACTGGCGGTGGAGCATGCCACCGCCGAGCAGCTCGCCGAGTTGCGGCAAATGGTCAACGATGAGCGCGACAGCTTCTCCCGTGGCGATCGCGGTGCGGGCATCCGTCTGTCGGGTGAATTCCACCTCAAACTCGCCGAAGCGGCGAAGAACGCGCCATTGATCAGCTTCCAGCGCAGCCTGGTATCGCAGACTTCATTGATCATCGCCCAATATGAAAGTGGCAACCGTTCCCACTGTTCCTACGATGAACACACCCAACTGATCGATGCCATCGAAGCGCGCAACGCTGAGCTGGCGGTGAATTTGATGATGCATCACATGGATCACATCGACAGCAAACTCAACCTCGACGAAGAAAGCGCGTCGGATGATTTGCACGCGGTGTTCTCGCATTTGTTGCAGACCAAAAAGCCAGGGCGGTCGGCCGCGAAACTCTGATAGACCCGGGACAAAAAAATCCCCCGTAGCCTGAAGACTGCGGGGGATTTTTTTGAGCGTCTGATCGTTCCAACGCTCTGCGTGGGAATGCAGCCCGTGACGCTCCGCGTCACTGGACGCGGAGCGTCCCTAGAGGCATTCCCACGCAGAGCGTTGGAACGATCAGCCCGGAATACCTTAGCGCTGATGCACCAGATTCCCCGCCGCATACGTCTGCAGAACAGTCCGGTCATCCCCCAGCGTCATCAACACAAACAACGTCTCGGCAATGTTGTTGGCCTGTTTCAAGCGATAGCCCAGCAGCGGCGTGGCGTTGTAATCCAGCACCAGGAAGTCGGCATCGGTGCCCGGCAGCAAGGTGCCGATCTTGTCTTCCAGGCGCAGCGCACGCGCACCGCCCAGGGTGGCCAGGTACAGCGATTTG
This sequence comes from Pseudomonas sp. P1_F1_2, assembly GCF_056405815.1. Classification (NCBI taxonomy): domain Bacteria; kingdom Pseudomonadati; phylum Pseudomonadota; class Gammaproteobacteria; order Pseudomonadales; family Pseudomonadaceae; genus Pseudomonas; species Pseudomonas sp. P1_F1_2. The sequence continues at coordinate 2,822 of NZ_JBFUBK010000096.1, forward strand.
AACGGGCTCAGGCGTGCGCCTTGCAACTGCATGACTTTGTACGCTTCGTTCAGCGTCTGCAGGATCGAAAAGCTGGTGCCGCCGCCCACATCGGTGCCGATGCCGACATTGAGCTTGTGCTTCTCGGCCATCGGCAGATTGAACAAACCGCTGCCGAGGAAGAAGTTCGACGTTGGGCAGAAGGCGATGGCCGAGCCGGTTTCCGCGAGCCGCGCACACTCGTCGTCGCACAGGTGCACGCCATGAGCGAACACCGAGCGTTCACCCAGCAATTGGTAGTGATCGTAAACGTCGAGGTAGCCCTTGCGTTCGGGGAACAGTTCCTTGACCCACTCGATTTCCTTCAGGTTTTCGCTGATGTGGGTCTGCATGTACACGTCAGGGAATTCGCTGAGCAGTTGGCCGGCGAGGGTCAGTTGTTCCGGGGTGCTGGTCGGCGCAAAGCGCGGGGTGACGGCGTAGTGCAGGCGACCCTTGCCGTGCCAGCGCTCGATCAATGCCTTGCTTTCGACGTAGCTGGATTCGGCGGTGTCGGTCAGGTAGTCCGGGGCGTTGCGGTCCATCATCACCTTGCCGGCGATCATGCGCAGTTCCAACTGTTCGGCGGCCTCGAAGAATGAGTTCACCGATTGTGGATGCACGCTACCGAACACCAGTGCGGTGGTGGTGCCGTTGCGCAGCAGTTCCTTGATGAAAATGTCCGCCACCTGGTCCGCATGGGCCTTGTCGGCGAACTGGCTTTCACACGGGAAGGTGTAAGTGTTGAGCCAGTCCAGCAGTTGTTCACCGTAGGCACCGACCATGCCGGTTTGCGGCAAGTGGATGTGGGTGTCGATGAAACCCGGGGTGATCAACGCATCCTGATAATGGGTGATTTCAATGTCGGCCGGCAGGGTCGGCAGCAAGTCGCTGGCGTGGCCGAGCGCGCTGATCTGGCCGTTGTCGACCACCAGCAAGCCGTCTTCGAAATACTCGTACGAGGCTTCAATGCCGACTTCAGCAGGGTCGGCAATGCTGTGCAGGATGGCGGCGCGGTAAGCTTTGCGAGTCAAAGGCATGGGGGCTCTCGGTTTTTAGGCTTATCAATTGGAGGCTTGGCTGCGGCGTGAAGCAGGCAGCAGTTTGGCAATCGATGATCCGGCGCTGGCGGTTTGCTGGCCGAAATTCGCGTTATAGGTGGCGATGATTTCGCCGGCGATGGAGATGGCAATTTCCACAGGCAGCTTGCCTTTGACTTCACCGATACCCATCGGGCAGCGCATGCGTTGCACGACGCCGCTGTCGAAACCACGGTCGCGCAGGCGATGTTCGAATTTCACCCGTTTGGTCTTCGAACCGATCAGGCCGAAGTAGGCGAAGTCGTTGCGCTTGAGGATGGCGGCGGTGAGTTCGAGGTCGAGTTGGTGATTGTGGGTCATGACGATGCAGTAGCTGCCGGCGGGCAGGTCGTCGATTTCATCCACAGGTTCTTCGGAAACGATTTTGCGCACGCCGTGGGGGATCTGTTCCGGGAACTCGTCTTCGCGCGAATCGATCCAGCGTACCCGGCAAGGCAGGCTGGCGAGCAGTGGCACCAATGCGCGGCCAACGTGGCCGGCACCGAATACGGCGATCTGTGCCTGGACCTGGCCCATCGGTTCGAACAGCAACACCGTCGCGCCACCGCAGCACTGGCCGAGGCTGGCGCCCAGGCTGAAACGCTCCAGATGTGTGTCTTGCTTACCGCTGGCGAGCATGTCGCGGGCGATGTGCATGGCTTTGTATTCCAAGTGCCCGCCACCGATGGTGTCGAAGCTCTGGGTTGCGCTGATGACCATCTTCGAACCGGCATTGCGCGGCGTCGAGCCGAGCTCTTCGATGATGGTTACCAACACGCAGGGTTCACCCTGGGATTGCAGGTCGGCGAGGGCGTCGATCCAGTTGTACATATTCACCTCGACATCTTTTGTTGTCTGTTCGGGCCTCATCGCTGGCAAGCCATGCTCCTACAGGTTTCGTGCAATCCCTGTGGGAGCCGAGCTTGCTCGCGATGGCCGCACTGCGGTCTTAAAGCGAAGCCAACTCGGTCTCAGCCTCAACAGCCTTCACTGCCGTCAACTGGCGCATTTGCTCACAGCCCCACAACACCCGCTCCGGCGTCGCCGGTGCGTCGATTTTCGGTTGATGCTTGTAGTCACCCAGGCTCGCCACGGCGTCCTTGATCGCGCACCACGACGCAATGCCCAGCATGAACGGCGGCTCGCCCACGGCCTTGGAATGGAACACCGTGTCTTCCGGGTTCTTGCGGTTCTCCACCAGCTTCACCCGCAGGTCCAGCGGCATGTCCGCCACGGCCGGGATCTTGTAGCTGGCCGGGCCGTTGGTCATCAGTTTGCCTTTGGCATTCCAGACCAGCTCTTCCATGGTCAGCCACCCCATGCCCTGAATGAATCCGCCTTCGACCTGGCCGATGTCGATGGCCGGGTTCAGCGAGGCGCCGACGTCGTGGAGGATGTCGGTGCGCAGCATTTTGTACTCGCCGGTCAGGGTGTCGACGATCACCTCGCAGCACGCGGCGCCAAAGGCGAAGTAGTAGAACGGACGACCGCGGGCCTGACTGCGGTCGTAGTAGATTTTCGGGGTCTTGTAGAAGCCGGTACTCGACAGTGACACCTGCGCGAAATAAGCCTGCTGGATCAGCGCTTCAAACGTCAGGATGTGATCGCGAACCCGCACGTGACCGTTGTGGAATTCCACGTCTTCTTCGCTGACTTTGTACTGGCGCGCGGCAAATTCGACCAAGCGCTGCTTGATGGTTTCGGCGGCGTTCTGTGCAGCCTTGCCGTTCAGGTCGGCACCGCTGGAAGCGGCCGTCGGCGAGGTGTTTGGCACTTTGTCGGTGTTGGTCGCGGTGATCTGCACGCGGTCCATTTCCACCTGGAACACTTCGGCCACGACTTGCGCGACCTTGGTGTTCAAACCCTGGCCCATTTCGGTGCCGCCGTGGTTCAAGTGGATGCTGCCGTCGGTGTAGACGTGGATCAGCGCACCCGCCTGGTTGAGGAAGCTGGCGGTGAACGAAATGCCGAATTTGACCGGGGTCAGCGCCAGGCCTTTTTTCAGGATCGGGCTGTTGGCGTTGTAGCGACGAATCGCTTCGCGGCGTTCGGCGTACTGGCTGCTTTCTTCCAGTTCGGCGGTCATTTCTTCGAGCATGTTGTGCTCGACGGTCTGGTAGTAATGGGTGACGTTGCGCTCGGTCTTGCCGTAATAGTTGGCCTTGCGCACGGCCAGCGGATCGAGGGCCAGGTGACGGGCAATCGCGTCCATCACTTCTTCGATGGCGACCATCCCTTGCGGGCCGCCAAAGCCGCGATAGGCCGTGTTCGACGCGGTGTTGGTCTTGCAGCGGTGACCGTTGATGGTCGCATCGCCCAGGTAGTACGAGTTGTCGGAGTGGAACATCGCACGGTCGACAATCGACGCCGACAGGTCCGGCGAGCAACCGCAGTTGCCAGCCAGTTCGAGGTTGATGCCATGCAGGCGACCGGTGCTGTCGAAGCCCACGTCGTACTCGACGTAGAACGGGTGACGCTTGCCGGTCATCAGCATGTCTTCGACACGCGGCAGGCGCATCTTGGTCGGTTGACCGGTGAGGTGCGCGATCACGGCACACAGGCACGCCGGGCTCGCTGCCTGGGTTTCCTTGCCACCGAAACCACCGCCCATGCGGCGCATGTCGACGACGATCTTGTTCATCGACACGTCCAGCACTTCGGCCACCAGTTTTTGCACTTCGGTGGGGTTCTGGGTCGAGCAGTAAACGATCATGCCGCCGTCTTCGGTGGGCATCACCGACGAGATCTGGGTTTCGAGGTAGAAGTGTTCCTGGCCGCCGATGTGCAGCGTGCCCTGGATGCGATGTTCAGCGGTGGCCAATGCAGTGACTGAGTCGCCGCGTTGATGGGTGTGGCTGTCGAGCACGAAGTGGCGTTTGCGCAGGGCTTCGACCACGTCCAGTACCGGCTCCAGATCTTCGTATTCGATGATTGCGGCCATCGCGGCTTTGCGCGCTGTTTCCAGGTCTTTCGCCGCGACGGCGATCACCGGTTGACCGACGAATTCCACGGTGTCGATGGCCAGCAACGGGTCGCCCGGCAGCAACGGGCCGATGTCTTTCAGGCCTGGCACGTCTTCATGAGTGATGGCGATGCGCACGCCTTCGAAGGCGTAGCAGGGCGCGGTGTCGATGCTGATGATTTTCGCGTGGGCGCGGTCTGACAGGCGCGCATAGACGTGCAACTGGTTCGGAAATTCCAGGCGGTCATCGATGTACTGTGCTTCACCGGACACATGCTTGGCGGCACTGTCGTGCTTGACGCTGCGGCCGACACCGGTGGTCAGGTCCTTGGCGAACAGTTCAGCCAGTTCGGCTTGGGTCTTCTCTACAGCGTGATGATTAGACATAAGCGGTCACCCGAGTCTCGATGTGCGGTGTTTGCAGTTCGATGAAGTATTTGCGCAGCAGGTTCTGCGCGCTGAGCAGGCGGTATTCCTTGCTCGCGCGGAAGTCCGACAGCGGGGTGAAATCTTCGGCCAGTGCGGCGCAGGCGCGCTCGACGGTGGCGCTGTTGAACGGTGCACCAGCCAACATGGCTTCGCAGGTGCTGGCACGTTTCGGGATGGCCGCCATGCCGCCGAAAGCCACGCGGGCATCGGCGATCACGCCGTTTTCCACACGGATGTTGAACGCGGCACAGACCGCGGAAATATCATCGTCCAGACGCTTGGACACCTTGTAGGCGCGGAACAGTTGTTCGGCGCTGGCACGCGGCACGATGATCTTCTCGATGAACTCGCTTTCCTGGCGCGCCGTCACCCGGTAATCGATGAAGTAATCCTCCAGCGCCAGGGTGCGACGGGTTTCACCTTTGCACAGCACGATCTGCGCACCGAGGGCGATCAGCAGGGGAGGTGAGTCGCCAATAGGCGAGGCGTTGCCGATGTTGCCGCCGAGGGTGCCCTGGTTGCGGATCTGCAGGGACGCAAAGCGTTGCAGCAGTTCACCGAAGTCCGGGTATTCGGCGTTCAGCGCTTCGTAGCAATCGGAGAGGGCGGTGGCGGCGCCGATTTCCAGGCGATCGTCGAAGCGCTCGATGCGCTTCATCTCGGCGACGTTGCCGACATAGATCATCACCGGCAAGGTACGGTGGAACTGCGTGACTTCCAGCGCCAGGTCCGTGCCGCCGGCCAGCAGGCGGGCTTGTGGATAAGCGTCATAGAGGTCGGCCAGGTCGGCGACAGTCAACGGCACCAGGCAGCGCTTGTCGCCACTGTTGAGTTCGCCGATGGCGGTGGGGGCGATGGCTTTCAGGCACGCGATGGTCTCTGCTTCACGGGCGTCGAACTGATCCGGTTTTTTACCGCAGCAGGACTGTTGGGCCGCTTCCAGGATCGGTCGGTAGCCGGTGCAGCGGCACAGGTTGCCGGCCAGCGCTTCGTGGGCCTTGTGCGAGTCCGGTTGATCACTGTTCTTTTGCAGGGCGAACAGCGACATGACAAAGCCGGGGGTGCAGAAGCCGCATTGCGAGCCGTGGCACTCGACCATGGCTTGTTGCACGCTGTGCAGTTGGCCTTTGTGCTTGAGGTCTTCAACGCTGATCAATTGTTTGCCGTGCAATGACGAGACGAACGTCAGGCACGAATTGAGGCTGCGATAACGAATGTGTTCGCGGCCATCGTCATCCGTTTGCAACTCGCCGACCACCACGGTGCAGGCGCCACAGTCACCGCTGGCGCAGCCTTCTTTGGTGCCGGGTTTGCCCACATGGTCGCGCAGATAATTGAGCACGGTCAGGTTTGGGTCCAGGGCGTGCTCACTACGGAGTTCCTGGTTAAGTAAAAACTGGATCACGGAAGGCCTCGCAGACTCATTATTGTTGTTAACCCACTTGAACCGAATTTAGCAGGTCTGACTTTTCGGTCAATGTTTTTCTGACTTGAAGGTCAGGAAAAAGCATTTTGTCGGTTAACACCTCATTTATTCATTATTGACCCTCGCGCACTTGCCTGCTTTTTGCTTGAATCGTGCCAAAACCGCCGAGTGGGCCCTGCGCCATGACCTATCAAGTGCGCTACACTGCGCCGCTTGTGCAGATCGAAGAGTTTGAAGGACAACCATGACGTTCAAGGCGCCGGACAGCCTCGCCGAGCAAATTGCTCACCACCTCGCCGAACGCATCATTCGCGGCGAAATGAAGCCCGGGGAGCGCATTCAGGAACAGAAGGTCACGCTGGCTCTCAATGTCAGCCGCGGTTCGGTCCGCGAAGCCTTGCTGATCCTTGAGCGCCGTCACTTGATCGCGATCCTGCCGCGACGTGGCGCCCATGTGACCGAGCTCACCCCGCACAAGGTGCAGAGCCTGTGCACGCTGATGGGCGAGATGTACATCCTGCTCGCCAATGCCGTGGCCAGTGGCTGGAAAGTCCAGGCCGACCTGGCGCCGTTCGTGCAAATACAGCAGCGTTTGGCTGCCAGTTACGAACGCCAGGACATCCACACCTTCGTCGACGACAGTTTCAGCGTGATGCGCGCCACGTATCCATTTGCCAACAATCCGTATCTGCAGGAAACCGTCGAGAATCTGCAGCCAGCCATGAGCCGTGCTTACTTCCTTGCCCTGGATCAGCGCAAGGCGTCGATGAGCGAGTATCTGGAACTGTTCGAGCGCTTGCTCGCAGCCGTGATTGCCCGCGATTTTGCGCAGATCCGTGAAGTGCTGACCGCTTACGGCCAGCGCAGTTGCGATCTGGTGATCTCTGCCCTGACGGACGCCTAAGCGTGCGGCTCAAGTGCATCAAGCTGGCGGGGTTCAAATCCTTCGTCGATCCAACCACGGTGAACTTCCCCAGTAACATGGCGGCAGTCGTCGGGCCGAACGGTTGCGGCAAGTCCAACATCATCGACGCCGTACGCTGGGTGATGGGCGAGAGTTCGGCGAAGAACTTGCGCGGCGAGTCGATGACCGACGTCATCTTCAACGGTTCGACCAGCCGCAAACCGGTGAGCCAGGCGAGTATCGAACTGGTGTTCGATAACTCCGACGGCACCCTGCTCGGCGAATACGCCGCCTATGCGGAAATTTCCATTCGCCGCAAAGTGACGCGCGACAGCCAGACCACCTATTACCTCAACGGCACCAAATGCCGGCGTCGCGACATCACCGACATCTTCCTCGGCACCGGCCTGGGCCCGCGCAGCTATTCGATTATCGAGCAGGGGATGATCTCCAAGCTGATCGAATCCAAGCCCGAAGACCTGCGCAACTTTATTGAAGAAGCGGCAGGCATCTCCAAGTACAAGGAGCGCCGGCGCGAAACTGAAAACCGCATCCGTCGCACTCACGAAAACCTCGCACGCCTGACTGACCTGCGCGAAGAGCTGGAGCGACAACTCGAACGCCTGCACCGCCAGGCCGAGGCCGCGAAGAAGTATCAGGAATACAAAGGCGAAGAGCGTCAGCTCAAGGCCCAGTTGTCAGCCTTGCGCTGGCAGGCGCTGAACGAGCAGGTCGGTCAGCGTGAAGCGGTGATCGGCAACCAGGAAGTCACCTTCGAAGCCTTGGTCGCCGAGCAACGCAATGCCGATGCGAGCATCGAACGCTTTCGCGACGGGCACCATGACCTGTCTGAACGCTTCAATCTGGTGCAGGGACGTTTCTATTCGGTCGGCGGCGATATCGCCCGGGTCGAGCAGAGCATCCAGCACGGCCAACAGCGTCTGCGTCAGCTGCAAGACGATTTGAAGGAGGCCGAGCGCGCGCGTCTGGAAACCGAATCTCACCTGGGCCACGACCGCACGCTGCTGCTGACCCTGGGCGAAGAGCTCGACCTGCTCGCCCCGGAACAGGAAGTCACCAGCGCCGCCGCCGAAGAGGCCGCCGCCGCGCTGGAAGAATCTGAAACCACCATGCACGGCTGGCAGGAGCAGTGGGACACGTTCAACCTCACTGCCGCCGAGCCGCGTCGCCAATCCGAAGTGCAGCAGTCACGCATCCAGCAGCTGGAAACCAGCCTGGAGCGTTTGGCCGACCGCCAGAAGCGGCTGGGCGAAGAGCGTGCGTTGCTCTCGGCGGACCCGGAAGATGCGGCGATCATGGAACTCAGCGAGCAGCTGGCCGCCAGTGAAGCCACGCTTGAAGATTTGCAGGCCAGTGAAGAGGCTCAGGTCGAACGCCTTGAGCAACTGCGTCAAGAGTTGCAATTGGCCCTGCACAATCAGCAACAGGCTCAAGGCGATTTGCAGCGCCTCAACGGTCGACTGGCCTCCCTTGAAGCCTTGCAGCAGGCCGCGCTCGATCCGGGCACCGGCACCGCCGAATGGTTGCGCGAACAGCACCTGGCGGATCGCCCGCGCTTGGCCGAAGGCCTTAAGGTAGAAGCAGGTTGGGAGCTGGCGGTGGAAACCGTGCTGGGCGCCGACCTGCAAGCCGTGCTGGTGGACGACTTTGGCGACTTCGATCTGGCGGGTTTCGCCCAAGGCGATTTGCGCTTGCTCAGCCCGGCCACCGACGGCGTGCGCGTACCGGGCAGTTTGCTCGACAAGGTCGAGGCGCGAATTGATTTGTCGCCGTGGCTGGGGCAGGTCAAACCGGTCGATAGCCTCGAACAGGCACTGGCACTGCGCGGTCAATTGAGCGCCGGGCAGAGCCTGATCAGCCGTGATGGCTACTGGGTCGGTCGGCACTTTTTACGCGTACGCCGGGCCAGCGAAGCGGAAAGCGGTGTGCTGGCGCGAGGGCAGGAAATCCAGCGCCTGACCGAGGAACGCGAAGAACGCGAAGCCACGGTCGAAACACTGGAAACCCAACTTCAAAATCTGCGGGCGCAACAGCGTCAGCAGGAAAACGGGCGCGAGCATTTGCGTCGTCTGCTGCAAGACGAAGCGCGTCAGCAAGGCGAATTGAAAGCGCAACTGTCTGCCGGCAAAGCCAAGGTCGAACAACTGACGTTGCGGCGCACACGTCTGGACGAAGAGCTGGCCGAACTGAGTGAGCAGCGTGCGCTGGAGCACGAGAATATCGGTGAGGCGCGCCTGCAATTGCAGGAAGCCCTTGACGCCATGGCGCTGGACACCGAGCAGCGCGAGTTGCTGCTGGCCCAGCGCGACAGCCTGCGCGAGCGACTGGATCGGGTGCGTCAGGAAGCCCGGCAGCACAAGGATCACGCGCATCAATTGGCCGTGCGCCTCGGTTCGCTCAAGGCGCAACACGACTCGACGCGTCAGGCGCTGGAGCGCCTGGAAATGCAATCCGAGCGCCTGACCGAAAAACGCGAACAACTCAACCTGAACCTGGAAGAGGGCGAGGCGCCCCTGGAAGAGTTGCGGTTGAAACTGGAAGAGTTGCTCGACAAGCGCATGACCGTCGACGAAGAACTCAAGACCGCGCAGATCGCCCTGGAAGACGCCGACCGCGAACTGCGCGATGCCGAAAAACGGCGTAATCAGGCCGAGCAGCAATCGCAATTGATTCGCGGGCAAATGGAAGGCCAGCGCATGGAATGGCAAGCCCTGACCGTGCGCCGCAAGGCCCTTGAAGAGCAGTTGCTGGAAGACGGCTACGACCTTCACGGTGTGCTCGCCACGCTGACGGCCGAGGCCAACGAGAAGGATGCCGAAGAAGAACTCGAACGCATTGCCGCGCGTATTTCGCGTCTCGGTGCGATCAACCTCGCGGCCATCGACGAATACCAGCAACAATCGGAGCGTAAACGTTATCTGGATGCGCAGAACGATGATCTGGTGGAAGCGCTGGACACGCTCGAGAACGTGATTCGCAAGATCGACAAGGAAACCCGTAACCGCTTCAAAGATACCTTTGATCAGATCAATGGCGGTTTACAGGCGCTTTTCCCAAAAGTTTTCGGTGGAGGTCGCGCGTATTTGGAACTGACGGGCGAAGATCTACTCGATACAGGGGTAACGATCATGGCGCAGCCGCCAGGGAAGAAGAACAGCACCATCCATTTGCTCTCCGGTGGCGAAAAAGCCCTGACCGCATTGGCCCTGGTTTTTGCCATCTTCAAATTGAACCCGGCGCCGTTCTGCATGCTCGATGAAGTTGACGCACCACTGGATGACGCTAACGTTGGACGCTACGCACGGCTGGTAAAGGAAATGTCACAGACGGTGCAGTTCATCTACATCACCCACAACAAGATCGCCATGGAAATGGCTGAACAACTGATGGGTGTGACGATGCATGAACCGGGTTGCTCGCGTCTGGTGGCGGTGGATGTCGAGGAGGCGATGGCGATGGTGGATGCCTGAGTTGGCGTCTGTAGGGCAGGTATTACAAGGCTGTAGGATGTTTTTACTTGCCCTGACTTGCTGGCCAATCGACATATTCGCTAAAGCCACTGTGACAGACGGTGTAAAGTTGCCTTTGGTCGTGCTAGTTTAATGTCAATTTTTCGTATACGTGGGCAAAACGCCTGTCAGAACATAGAGTTGGCGCCACGTTTTAAAGCGGTTTACAGGTTGTAAACCCCTTATTTTTCAGCATTTTTTATAGAGGCACGGGATTACATGGAAATCGGTCTGCGCGAGTGGCTGATCGTCATCGGCATTATTGTCATTGCCGGTATTCTTTTTGATGGCTGGCGCCGTATGCGCGGTGGCAAGGGAAAACTGAAATTCCGTCTTGACCGAAGTTTGTCCAATCTGCCGGACGAGGACACCAGCGCCGAGCTGTTGGGCCCGCCGCGCGTGCTGGACAACCACAAAGAACCACAACTGGACGAGCACGATCTGCCGTCGGTGAGCATGCCTGCCCGTGAGCCCCGCGAATCGGGTTCCAAGCGTGGCAAGCGCGGCCATGGCGAGCCGTCGCAAGGCGACATGAACCTCAGCCTGGATCTGGACGGCGGCCCGAGCTTCAGCAGCCGTGACGACGATTTCCCGGATGACACCAAGGCCTCGCCAACGGTCAGCGAAAAAGATCAGCCGCAAGCGGAAGAAGTGTTGGTGATCAGCGTAATTTGCCGCGACGCTGCCGGTTTCAAAGGCCCGGCGCTGCTGCAGAACATTCTGGAAAGCGGTTTGCGTTTCGGTGAAATGGACATCTTCCACCGTCACGAAAGCATGGCCGGCAATGGCGAGGTGCTGTTCTCAATGGCCAATGCGGTCAAGCCGGGCGTCTTTGATCTGGATGACATCGATCATTTCAGCACCCCGGCGGTGAGCTTCTTCCTCGGTCTGCCAGGCCCGCGTCATCCCAAGCAGGCCTTCGATGTGATGGTGGCCGCGGCGCGCAAACTGTCCCAGGAACTGAACGGCGAACTGAAAGACGACCAGCGCAGTGTGCTGACCGCCCAGACGATTGAGCACTACCGTCAGCGCATCGTTGAATTCGAGCGTCGCGCCCTGACCCAGAAGCGTTGAAATTGACAACGTATGGGGGACTGCGCCGCGTCTCCCGTACCCTGTAGGAGCCGAGCTTGCTCGCGATGGCGATCTCAAAGACGCCATCGCCGGCAAGCCGTGTTCCTACAATGATTTAACAGATTGAGCAGCCTCGGCTGCTCTTTTGCTTTATGAGAGAACACCCATGATCGCCGCCAAAAACCGCATTCTAGAGCTGCGCGCTGAGCTGGATCAGCACAATTACCGTTACCACGTGCTGGACGAGCCCAGTATTCCGGACGCTGAATACGACCGCTTGTTCCACGAGCTCAAAGCCCTTGAAGCGGACCATCCCGAACTGATCACCAGCGATTCGCCGACCCAGCGCGTGGGCAGCGCCGCGTTGTCTGCGTTCACGCAAGTGCGTCACGAAGTACCGATGCTCAGCCTTGGCAACGCCTTCGAAGAAACCGACATGCGCGAGTTCGATCGCCGGGTGACAGAAGGCCTGGATCTACCGGTCGGTGATCTGTTCGGTGGCGGCGCGGCGGTGGAATACAGCTGCGAGCCGAAGCTCGATGGCCTGGCGGTCAGCTTGCTGTATCAGGACGGCGTGCTGGTACGCGGCGCGACGCGCGGTGACGGCACCACTGGCGAAGACATCAGCATCAACGTGCGCACCGTGCGCAACATTCCGCTCAAGCTGCACGGCACTGGCTGGCCAGCGACCCTGGAAGTGCGCGGCGAAGTGTTCATGTCCAAGGCCGGTTTCGAACGGCTCAATGCCACGCAGCTGGAAGTCGGCGGCAAGACCTTCGCTAACCCGCGTAACGCCGCCGCCGGTAGCTTGCGCCAGCTGGATTCCAAGATCACCGCCAACCGTCCGCTGGAATTCTGCTGCTATGGCATCGGCCAGATTTCGGCGGACATCGCCGACACACACATCGGCAATCTCAAGCAACTCCAGGTGTGGGGCATGCCGATCAGCCACGAGCTGAAACTGGCGCACGGCATCGACGAATGCCTGGATTACTACCGCGACATCGGCGAGCGCCGCAACGCCCTGGCGTATGAGATTGACGGCGTGGTGTTCAAGGTCAACAGCATCGCCTCGCAGCGGGAGCTGGGTTTTCGCGCTCGCGAGCCGCGCTGGGCGATCGCGCACAAATTCCCGGCCATGGAAGAACTCACCGAGTTGCTCGACGTGGAATTCCAGGTCGGTCGTACCGGCGCTGTCACGCCAGTGGCGCGCTTGAAACCGGTCAAGGTGGCCGGCGTCACCGTGGCCAATGCGACGTTGCACAACATGGACGAAGTCGCGCGTTTGGGCCTGATGATCGGCGACACGGTGATCATCCGTCGCGCCGGAGATGTGATTCCCCAAGTGGTGCAAGTGGTGCTCGAGCGCCGTCCGGAAAATGCCCGGCCGGTGCAGATTCCCGAACAGTGCCCGGTGTGCGGCTCACACGTCGAGCGCACGCAATTGGTCAAGCGCAGTAAAGGTCGTGAGACCGTCAGCGAAGGGGCGGTGTACCGTTGCGTCGGTCGTCTGGCCTGCGGGGCGCAGCTCAAGCAGGCGATCATTCACTTCGTTTCCCGTCGCGCGATGGACATCGAAGGCCTGGGTGACAAGAGCGTCGAGCAACTGGTCGACGAAGGCCTGGTCAGTTCGCCAGCCGATCTGTATGCCCTGAAGTTCGACGACATCGTCGACCTGGAAGGTTTTGCCGAACTGTCGAGCAACAAACTGCTGAGCGCCATCGAGGACAGCAAGAAGCCGAGCCTGGCGCGCTTTATCTATGCACTCGGGATTCCTGATGTCGGTGAGGAGACGGCCAAGGTGCTGGCGCGCTCTCTCGGTTCGCTGGAGCGGGTTCAGCAGGCGTTGCCGCAAGTGCTCACGTACTTGCCGGATGTCGGCCTGGAAGTGGCGTATGAGATCCACAGTTTCTTTGAAGATGCGCACAACCAGCAGGTGATCGCGGAACTGCTCAAGCACGGCCTGCAGATTCAGGATCAGGGCGAGCTCGGTGCTGAGTTTGCCGCGAGTACCACGCTGGGCGGCTTCCTCGACAAGTTGCACATTCCGTCGGTGGGGCCGGGCGGGGCACAGAAGCTGGCGGACAAGTTTGGGTCGCTGGAAGCGGTGATGAGCGCTGACTGGCTGGACATGCGTCAGGCGCTGCCAGAGAAGCAGGCCAATTCAGTTCGCGAGTTTTTTGCCGTTGAAGACAATCGCCAGCTTGCGCAGGCGGCCGAGCAGCAGTTGCGCGATTTCGGCATGCACTGGCTGAGCGAGAAGAAAGTCGTCGAAGGCTTGCCACTGGCTGGGCAGACCTGGGTGCTGACCGGTTCGCTGGAGTTGATGAGTCGCGACATCGCCAAGGACAAACTTGAAAGCCTCGGTGCCAAGGTGGCGGGCTCGGTGTCGGCCAAGACCCACTGCGTGGTGGCCGGGCCGGGCGCCGGTTCGAAGCTGGCCAAGGCCAATGAGTTGGGTTTGAAAGTGCTGGATGAAGAAGCGTTTGTCGAATTCCTGAAACAACACGGTATTTCTGTTTAGTTGATCGTTCCCACGCTCCGCGTGGTAGCGCATCCCGTGACGCTTTGCGTCACAGCGGACGCGGAGCGTCCGGGGCGACATTCCCACGCAGAACGTGGGAACGATCTTCGCGCGACAATGATCTAGTCTTGGCAAGCCCCAGGGAGAGATCGCCATGTACCGCTTCTTTGAACAGCTCAGCTCGCGTATCGCCGCGCCTTTCATGGGTGAAAGCGCGCGCAACAGCAAGGTCTGGCAGTGTCGATGCGGGCAGTCGCTGTTCTTTCGCAACAGCCAGTGCCTGGCTTGTTCGGCGGCGCTCGGTTATCAGCCCGAGCAGGGGCGTCTGTCGTCGCTGCAACCGGGTTTACAGGCGGATACCTGGCTGGTCGACGCCGACCCGCAAGCCGGTGTGTTTCGCCGCTGCGCCAATCTCGACTCCGCGGCCGCATGTAATTGGCTGCTCCCGGCCAACGACCACGATGCGCTATGCATTGCTTGCAGCCTGAATCACACCATCCCGGACCTGTCGATTACCGAAAACCACGAACGCTGGCGCAAGGTGGAAACGGCCAAGAGGCGCCTGGTCGCGCAGTTGCTCGACTTGGGTTTGCAGATAACTGCCAAAACGGTCGACGAGCAAAGCGGTCTGGCGTTTGATTTCGTCGGTATCGACCTCGAAGGCAAGCCGCCGACCACGGGTCACGCCAATGGCCTGATCACCCTCGACATCAAAGAAGCCGATGACGCCCACCGTGAGCAGGTCCGTGTGCAAATGCACGAGCCGTATCGCACGTTGCTCGGGCATTTTCGCCACGAAGTCGGGCATTACTACTGGGATCGGCTGATCGCCAATAGCCATTGGTTGGAACCCTTTCGCGGACTGTTCGGGGACGAGCGCGCCAGTTACGCAGCGGCGCTGGAGCGGCATTACCAGCAAGGTACACCGCAGGACTGGCAGCAACAGTGTGTCAGTGCTTACGCGACCATGCACCCTTGGGAAGACTGGGCGGAAACCTGGGCGCACTACCTGCACATGATGGATGCGGTGGACACCGCTCTGGGATTCGGCATGAGTGCGCGGGAAATGGATCTTGATTACCAGCCATTTCCCCTAAGCACACTCTACGATCCACAGCATCCCGGCGGTGGGGCGTTCCTGTCGTTCGTCAATGCATGGATCGAACTGGCCGGCATGCTCAATGAGCTTTCGCGCAGCATGGGGCAGCCGGATTTCTATCCGTTCGTGTTGCCACCGGCGGTGATCGCCAAGCTGCATTTTATTCACTTGGTGATCCAGCAAGAGGGCGGCAGGGCGGATGAGGTGATGCAGGAGCTATGACGATCGCTCAATTGGACGTCCGCTTGTAGCAGCTGTCGAACCCGCGAGGCTGCGTCCGGCTGCGAAGCAGTCGCCTGTTGGGTGATCGTGGTTTATCTGAAAAACCGCGCCCTCTGATTTTACGTCTGCTTCGCAGCCGGACGCAGCCTCGCGGGCTCGGCAGCTGCTACAGACAGCGGTGTTTCAGAGGCATTGCATGTCCTTGAAGCGGCTCATATTTTTTAATCCGCACCAACGGTTGTAACTTCGTCTCAGATAGGTACAATGGCGCGGCTCGCCGTCAGGTGAGCGTCGTTATGGTGACCCCATCGGTCCCCCCGCAACGATTACCCGTGAACCTGGTCAGAGCCGGAAGGCAGCAGCCACAGCGGGAACATTGTGTGCCGGGGTGTGGCTGGTGGGGTTACCACCTTAACGCCACGCGAGCCCTCTCTCGCGTTATCGGTTTGAAAATACTTATTTGTCTTCTCTGCCATGGATCACGTCCAGGGCGGTGTTTCGTCGTTTCCGATTTTCGGAGCGCACAATAAAAAAGGAGGCCGACCTGTCGCATCAGACAAGTCGGCCTCCTTTTGTCATTTATGCACTAAGGCTTGGACAAGGCCTGGTCAACCGCTGCAATCAGCTTTCCCAGTTCCTTCGGGGTGGCTTTGTGTATGACGCCGAACAGATACGCCCGCTGCTCATCTTCATCGCCCAGGTCTGCGAAAAAAGCGGCCAGCTTCACACCCAGCACGTCGGCAAGCAGGAACAACGCTTCCACGCTGGGGGTATAGGTGCCCGTTTCAAAGCGGCTGATGGTTTTGGGGTCAAAGCCGGTCTTTTCACCGAGTTCAGCCTGAGTAAGCCCCGCGACCTTGCGGTAGCGTCGGATGGCTGGACCCAAACTTGAAATTTGCATTGCTCAATTCCAATTTAGAATCAAGAACTTAACGATAGATTTTTACATTAGACAACAGCATGTTTCATCACCTTGTCTTGCAAAATGTGATGCGTTTCGTAGAATTGCCACCCTTGAGCGGCATTGGGTGACGCCATTCCGGAGATTGGGCGATGTGAAGCTGTCAGCATTGCGCTCCCTCGTCAGACTTGCACGAGGTTTTTCGCCTGATTGATCTGCGGTTCTGCGGGAACCATCGCCTACGGGTCTCGGGATGAAACGTGTTTGCGCCACCCCTCCGCCAGCGACAACGAGCCTGATTCATGGATGATAAATACCGAAGGGCCGTGGATGCCGCCGCCATTTTTTCCGAGACGGATCTGGAAGGCCGGATCACCTACGTCAATGACCAATTCTGTGACGTGTCTGGCTATAGCCGTGAAGAGCTGATCGGCCAGAATCATCGTCTCCTCAATTCCGGCCAACATCCCACCGATTTCTTTTCTGCCATGTGGCGCACCATTGCGTTGGGCGGTGTGTGGAAGGGGGAAATCTGCAATCGCGCCAAGGACGGCAGCCTTTACTGGGTCGACAGCACCATGGTGCCGGTGCTCGACGATGCCACCGGACGGGTCGATCGATACCTGTCGATTCGGTTCGACATCAGTGAAAAGCGCGAGTTGCTGCACGTCTTGCAATGGCGGGTAGGGCATGACGCGCTGACCGGATTGCCCAATCGAGCGTATCTCTCGGACCTTTTGGATCAGGCACTGGCGATGTCCCGACAGGAAGACATCCCGTTGGCGGTGTGCATGCTTGATCTCGACGGTTTTAAGGCGGTCAACGATGGCTACGGTCATGCCAGCGGCGATGTGTTGCTGGTAGAGGTGGCCCGGCGTTTGCGCGACATCGTGCGCGGCGAGGATGTGGTGGCGCGATTGGCCGGCGACGAGTTTGTGCTGGTGCTGCGTCATATTCGCGATCTACCGCAATTGCGTGCGGCGTTGAACCGGGTGCTGGGGGCGGTTTCGGCGCCGTACTCGCTGCACGGCAAGGACATCCATGTGTTCGCCAGCATTGGTGTCACGCTGTTTCCCCTCGATAACGAAAACGCCGAAACCCTGTTGCGTCATGCCGATCAGGCCATGTACGTGGCGAAGCAGCGTGGACGCAACCGTTTTCATCTGTTTGATGTGTCTCGGGATCGTGAGATCAAGGCAACTCACCAGACTGTCCAGCGCATGCGTCAGGCGCTGACGGCCGGTGAGTTGCGCCTGCATTTCCAGCCCAAGGTCAACATGCGGTTGGGCGACGTGGTCGGTTTCGAGGCGCTGTTGCGTTGGGACCATCCACAAAACGGCATGCTGCGGGCCAGGGATTTCCTGCCGCCGGTAGAAGAGACGGACCTGATCATCGACATCGGCGAATGGGTGATGGATCAGGTCCTGTTGCAGCTGCATCGCTGGCAGCAGATGGGGCAGAGCTGGCCGATCAGCGTCAATGTCGCGGCACGGCATTTTCAGCGAGCGGATTTTGTTGAGCGGCTCAAACAGGTGCTGGCAAGGCATGCCCACGTTCCCCCGCAGATGCTTGACCTGGAAGTCGTCGAGTCAGTCGCCGTTGAGAACATTCATCATGTCACGGCATGTTTGCAGGCCTGTCAGGCGCTGGGGGTGCAGTTTTCACTGGGTGACTTTGGCACTGGTTATTCGTCGCTGAGCTACATCAAGCGTTTGCGCACGCAAACGATCAAGATCGACAAGTCGTTCATTCGCGACATGCTTGATGACCGCGATGATCTGGCGCTGACCACTGCCGTGATCGGGCTGGCCCGGGCGTTTGGCCGACGAGTGATCGCCGAGGGGGTGGAAAGCGTTGAGCACGGTGAATTGCTGTTGCAAATGGGCTGCGAGATCGCCCAAGGGTATTTCATCGCCCGACCCATGCCAGCCGAAGAGGTGCCTGGCTGGGTCGCGACGTTTGTTGCGCCGGCGCAATGGCGGCTGGTGACGTCCCTGTAGCAGCTGGCGAAGCCTGCGTCCGACTGCGCAGCAGTCGTAAAATCAGGCGACGCAGTTTTCCAGATGTACCGTGGATACAGGATTTACGACTACTGCGCAGTCGGACGCAGGCTTCGCCAGCTGCTACAGGCTTGCGGGGGTGCCAATATACAGACGAATGTAGTCATCGATTTCCCCCGACATTTTCATTCGCAACAAGGTGCGAAGAATTCGTTGCGCCGGCACCTTGGGGTCATTGCGTATGTAGCAACCGACACGTTGTTCCTGCACCACGGCCACTGCTTTGAGCTGCCGCTCGGGCAGCAGGCGCTGATTGAACCAATCCAGTGTCCATTGATTGCTCACGGCATAGCGATAGCGCCCGGCGTTGAGTTTTTCCAGCACTTGTTCCTGATTGCGCGCGTCTTCGCGGTGCAGGCGATCGGCATCAAACAACGGTTGCAGCGTCGGATAGGTATAGCCCAGCACTGTGCCGATGGGTTGGCGTGACAAATTTGCAGGCAGCACGGAGGCGGGAGGGTCTTGCTGGCTGGTCAGCACGTCGCGTTGAAACCACAGCGGAATGCTCCAGATGTAGTCGCCGGACTGATTCGGAAGCCAGGACTGCGCGGCGTAGCAGCGGATATCAACGTCGCCATGCTCCATGGCGCCTTGTACACGTGCCCGAGGCATTACATGAAACTCGGCGGGTACCCCGACCTGGGTGGCGAGGCTGAGCATCACGTCATACAGGATGCCCTGGGTCGGGCGGCCGTGATCCAGTTGCACCATTGGCATGGCCCAACTGTCGGGGATGACAAAACGCAGCGGCGTTTCGGCGGCGGCGACGTTCAGACTTATCCACAGCAATGCCCCCAAGGCACAACGCATAAACGCTCCGGTACAACTGAAACCCGAGCCGATTAAAGCCCCAAACGCGCAGCTTAGCCAGATTAGACGAGCACACCGGATGCAATTTTGGCCTTGCTCCGCTAGCATTAGCCGCTTCTGTTCCTTAGTTGCGACGGTTTTCGATGAGTTATCAGGTTCTTGCACGTAAATGGCGTCCGCGCTCGTTCCGCGAAATGGTCGGCCAGACCCATGTGCTCAAGGCTCTGATCAATGCCTTGGACAGCCAGCGGCTGCACCACGCCTACTTGTTTACCGGTACGCGGGGGGTCGGCAAGACCACCATCGCACGCATCATCGCCAAATGCCTGAACTGTGAAACAGGTATCACGTCGACACCGTGTGGCGAGTGCTCGGTGTGCCGCGAAATCGATGAGGGGCGCTTTGTCGACCTGATCGAGATCGACGCCGCGAGCCGGACCAAGGTCGAAGACACCCGCGAACTGCTCGACAACGTGCAATACGCCCCAAGCCGAGGGCGCTTCAAGGTCTACCTGATCGACGAAGTGCACATGCTCTCCAGCCATTCCTTTAATGCGCTGTTGAAAACCCTCGAAGAGCCGCCGCCCTACGTCAAGTTCATCCTGGCGACGACCGATCCGCAGAAACTTCCTGCAACCATTCTGTCGCGGTGCCTGCAATTCTCCCTGAAGAACATGACGCCGGAACGTGTGGTCGAGCATTTGACCCACGTGCTGGGTGTCGAGAACGTGCCGTTCGAAGATGATGCACTGTGGTTGCTGGGCCGTGCCGCCGATGGCTCGATGCGCGATGCCATGAGCCTCACCGACCAGGCCATTGCCTTTGGTGAAGGCAAGGTCATGGCCGCCGACGTGCGGGCGATGCTCGGCACGCTGGATCACGGCCAGGTCTACGACGTTTTGCATGCGTTGATCGAAGGTGACGCCAAGGCGTTGCTCGAAGGTGTCCGTCATTTGGCTGAACAAGGCCCGGACTGGAACGGCGTGCTCTCGGAAATTCTCAACGTGCTGCACCGTGTTGCCATCGCCCAGGCCTTGCCTGAAGGTGTCGACAACGGTCACGGCGACCGTGACCGGGTGCTGGCGCTGGCCCAGGCGTTGCCGGCCGAAGACGTACAGTTTTACTACCAGATGGGCCTGATCGGCCGTCGCGATTTGCCGCTGGCTCCCGACCCGCGTGGCGGCTTCGAAATGGTCTTGCTGCGCATGCTCGCCTTCCGCCCGGCAGACACCGCCGACGCCCCGAGGCAACCGCTAAAGCCAGTGGGGATCAGCCAGGCCACAGTTGATTCCGCAAATTCAGTGGCTGCCGCGCCGGTTGTTGCGCCGGTAGTCGCTGCGGCAGTAGCACCTGTTGTGCCTTCGCCTGCGCCAGTCGCGGCCGTTGTTGCGCCCGCTCCAGCACCCGAGGAGCCTGAGCCGGTTGCACCCGTTGTGGTGCCCGAGCCAGTCGTTGCGCCGGTGGCGGTCGAAGCCGTCGTTGACCTGCCGTGGAATGATCCGGTCGAGCCTGAAGTTGTCCAGCAACCTGCTGTCGAGCCAGTTCTGGAAACTGCTGGCGAGCAGCCGGATTTGCCACCGATGCCGCTGCCGACGCCGGACAGCGTGGTGCCGGATGCGCAGGAATGGGCCGCTGCGCCCATCCCGGAACCTTCCGTGGCCCAAGTCGATGCCGCCACGCCGGGCATGGACCTGGACGACGAGCCGCCGCTGGACGAGGATTACATCGAGCCGGACATGGATTCGGCCTACAGTTATCTCGATGAGCTGGCGAGCGAACATACCGCCGAACCCGCGCCGGAACCGGAGCCGGAACCCGCTGCAATGCCGGCCACGGGCCTGGCGCTGCAATGGCTGGAGCTGTTCCCGAAACTGCCGATCTCCGGCATGACGGGCAGCATCGCCGCCAACTGCACACTGATATCCGTCGAGGGCGATCACTGGCTGATGCACCTGGACCCGGCCCACAGCGCCTTGTTCAACGCGACCCAGCAGCGTCGTCTCAACGATGCACTGAACCAGTTTCACGGGCGCACACTGACCCTGACCATGGAACTGATCAAGCCGGAACAGGAAACCCCGGCCCAGGCCGCGTCCAGGCGCCGTGCCAACCGTCAGCGCGAAGCCGAAGAGTCGATCCACGGTGATCCGTTCATCCAGCAAATGATGCAGCAGTTCGGTGCGGTGATCCGTAACGATACTATTGAACCTGTCGACGCTCTGGTCAGTCAGGGCTAATAACTGAAGGCGTTCGGTCACATGGGCCGGGCGCTGTTTTAATCCAAGTACTTTCGAGGTGATTCCCATGATGAAAGGTGGCATGGCCGGCCTGATGAAGCAGGCGCAGCAGATGCAGGAAAAAATGGCCAAGATGCAGGAAGAATTGGCCAATGCTGAAGTCATCGGTAAAGCCGGCGGCGATATGGTCACCGTGGTCATGACCGGTCGTCATGACGTCAAGAGCGTGACCATCGACCCAAGCCTGGTCGAAGGCCTGAGCGAAGACGACAAGGAAATGCTGGAAGCGGTCGTTGCCGCCGCCGTCAACGACGCTGTGCGCAAGATCGAAGCCAACAGCCAGGACAAAATGTCCGGCATGACCGCTGGCATGCAATTGCCGCCGGGCATGAAGCTGCCATTCTGATTCGCTAAAGCGCGTCGGATGAGCTACAAAAAAATGCCAGGCAATGCGCCTGGCATTTTTGTTTCTGGCCCACACTGATCGTTCCAGCTCCGACCGATCGTTCCCACGCTCTGCGTGGGAATGCCTCTTGTGACGCTCTGCGTCACGCTTTGGGACGCGGAGCGTCCCGGGCTGCATTCCCACGCAGAG
>NZ_JBFUBK010000097.1:0-58030 GCF_056405815.1 Pseudomonas sp. P1_F1_2
TTTGATGCGGCGCTGAATCCGTTGCCTGTCTGAGGCGTATTGTTCCCCAGGATTTTGTTGGTGCATTTTCGGGCTCCATCGCGGGCACGCCCGCACCCCCTTTGGATTGCATTCTTCCTGAACGAATGCAATCCACTGTGGGAGCGGGCTTGCCCGCGATGAGGCCAGTGAAATCAGCCCAAGAATCAGCTATCTGCCTCGGGCACTGGCTACCAGGCCTAGATTTCTTTCACCGGCGTTTCACCCTCGACCCCTTTGATCAACCCGATGACGTGCAGGCAATCGGCTTTGTTCACATACGACTCACCACTGGCAATCGTCTCGTGATTCCCCGCCCTCAACCGCCAGCGCCATTGTCCTTTGCCGGTGCTCGGGGTGCCTTTGGACTGCCTGTAGATCTCGAAATACATACTGCTCGCTCCATGCGATGGGTTATAGCGACAACCAGTGTGACGCATCGGGGGCAAGCCTAGCGGAGCTGGCTTTTTTGGCCATCCAGCATTTGTTTCCAGGCATTTGAAAATATTTCTGCCGGCGCCAGCGGGCCGGTGGGAATGGCCAATTCCCCCTCGGATTCGCCCTTGCATCACCTTCCTCGGTCCTGCTTAATACGATTCGGTTCATGCGTCGAGCACCTGTCGATGCCCCCGGATTGTCGTAAAACCACTATAAAAAAGAGCAATCAATTGACTCATCAGCACGGAACGCATCTGACCGGGCCTCTGGCGTTGTCGCTCGTCATCCCGGTGTTCAATGAAGCAGCGACCGTCGATTTGTTCATCGCGCGGATCAATGACGTCTTCAACCAAGAGACGCTGATTGGTCTGGAGCTGGTTTTCGTCAACGACGGCAGCACCGACGCCACACTGGACCTGCTGCTGGAACGCCAGCAGACAGATCCACGCCTGCGCATCGTCGACCTGAGTCGTAATTTCGGCAAGGAAGCGGCGCTGACTGCGGGTTTACAGACGGCTACCGGACAGGTCGTGGTGCCGATCGATGTCGATTTGCAGGACCCGCCTGAAGTCATTCTTGAAATGATCGCCCGCTGGCGTGAAGGCTATGAAGTGGTGCTGGGCCATCGTCTGAGTCGCAACACCGACTCCTGGGCCAAACAGACCTCGGCCAACTGGTTCTACCGCCTGCACAACAAGATTGCCGAACAACACCTGCCGGAAAACGTCGGTGATTTCCGGCTCATGGACCGTTGCGTGGTCGATGCCTTGCAGACACTGCCCGAGTCCCGACGCTTCATGAAAGGCCTGTTCGCCTGGGTCGGATTTCGCACCACTTACGTGAACTACGAGCGCCCCGAACGGGTGGCGGGGGCGACCAAGTTCAACGGCTGGCGCTTGTGGAATTTCGCCCTGGAAGGCATCACCAGTTTCAGCACTGAACCGCTGCGGGTCTGGACCTACCTTGGTCTGGTTGTTTCGCTGATTTCTTTCGCGTTCGCCATTTTCATCATCCTGCGCACCTTGATTTCCGGAATTGACCTGCCGGGTTACGCCTCGCTGATGGTCGCCGTGACTTTTCTGGGTGGCTTGCAATTGATCGGCATCGGCGTGCTGGGTGAATACCTGGGCCGGACCTACATCGAATCCAAGCGCCGCCCGGTTTTCTTGGTGCGTCGTGTCTACGACCCCAAGGACTGAAGCATGGACCTCAAGGAAACCGACATCCTCGGTTCGAGCATCGACCAGCATTGGTATTACGCCTCCAAAGCGGCGGCGACCATGCGCTTGTTGGGCAACACACCTTTCACAAAGATTCTCGATGTGGGCGCAGGCTCCGGGTTCTTTACTCACCACTTGCTAAAGCATTCACCGGCCACCGAGGCGTGGTGCGTAGACATTAGTTATGAAGCTGACTCGGACACGACCACCGCCGCAAAACCCGTGCATTACCGACGCGCAGTCGACGCGCTGGATGCCGACCTGGTGCTGCTGATGGACGTGCTGGAGCATGTCGATGACGACGTCGGTTTGCTCAAGGCGTATGTGGATAAAGTCCCGTCCGGCAGTCGATTCCTGATGACGGTGCCCGCGTTTCAGTTTCTGTGGAGCGGACACGATGACTTTCTTGAACACAAACGCCGATACACCTTGGCTCAGCTGGAAACGGTGGCGCGCGATGCCGGGCTGACGGTGAAGCAGGGTGCTTACTACTTCGGCCTGGTGTTCCCGATAGCAGCCACATTGCGGCTGCTGCCCAAAGGCGCGCAACCGTCACCGCCGCGCTCGCAACTCAAGCGACATCACCCGTTGGTCAATTCGATCCTGAAGACGCTGTGCCGCCTCGAATTGCCGCTTATGGGCGCCAATCGCTGGGCGGGTCTGACGGTGTTTGTGCTGGCGCAGAAGCCGTGACGTCGGCCGAAAAATCCGCCCTGATCAAGCGTGGCCTGCGTTTTGCCGTGACCGGATTGTTCGTCACGGCGCTGCATGCGCTGGTGGCCGTGCTGTTCATCAATTTCGTGGTGGCGCAGCCACCACTGGCCAACGGCGTGGCTTTTGCCGTGGCGACGGTGGTGTCTTACGTGATCAACACCACCTGGAGTTTTTCCGCACGGTTGCACGGCCGAACGCTGCTGCGTTTCATGATGGTGTCCGGTGCCGGTTTTCTGCTGGCGATGCTGGTGGCGTGGGCCGCGCAATTGGCCGGGCTGCATTATTTGCTGGGGATTGGCGCGGTGGCGCTGACTATTCCGGCATTTACCTTTGTACTGCATAACTTCTGGACGTATCGATGAAGGACTTGGTTAAGCAGTTGCCGATCAACCTGTTGCCTGTGTTGATCGGTGTTCTGGCCTTTTTCATCGTCGTTGGGCCAAGGGCGCTGAACCCTCAAAACATTGCATGGCTGGGTAATGGTGATCCGGCGACGCATTATCTGGGCTGGGTCTTTTTCCGACAGTCGCCCTGGACCTTTCCCATCGGACTCAATCCTTCCTATGGGCTGGAATTGAGCAATGGCATCATTTTCTCTGACTCCAATCCACTGCTGGCATTCTTGTTCAAACCGTTCGCCTCTCTGTTGCCAACGCCTTTCCAGTATTTCGGACTCTGGTTCCTGGCCTGCTTCGTTTTGCAGGCCTGGTTTGCCTGGAAACTGGTAGGGCTGGTGTCGACCCACGTGGGTGTGCGTGCCGTGAGTACGGCGTTGTTCCTGTTTGTTCCGCCCATGCTCATGCGCATGCCTTTCCATTTGTCCCTGGGTGGGCATTTTCTGGTGCTGGCCTCGTTGTATCTGGCGCTGCACCCGCAATTGCGTCGTCGACGCCTGGTCTGGGGGGCGTTGCTAGCGGCGGCCGCGTTGATCCATGCGTATTTTTTGGCGATGGTTGCAGTGATCTGGATCGCCGATCTCACGAGCGGCTATTTCAAGAAAAAACTGACGCTGCAGTCTGCTGCCATCGAATTGATCGGGCTGTTTTCGCTGGTCACTGTTTGCTGCTGGCAGGCGGGCTATTTTTCGGTGGGCAGCGAGGGTGCGATATCGGCCGGTTTTGGTCTGTACGCCATGAACCTGCTGTCGCTGATCGATCCGGGGAACTGGGCGGGGCAGTGGTCCTATGTGCTGAAGGATTTACCCGGTGTTCAAGGGCTCGGTGAGGTTGAAGGATTTCTTTTCCTTGGCCTTGGGCTGATGACGCTGGGCATTTGCGCACTGGTGGGGTTACTTCAAGGCCGTACAGGTTTTTTCCAGCGACTGCGGCGCTGGCCGTTATTGCTGGTAGCGTTGGTGGGACTGGGCCTGTTCTCGATTTCCAACCATGTGGCTTTAGGCTCGCTCGATATAACCTTTCCACTGCCGCCTTGGGTGATTTCAATCGCCAACGTCTTCCGTGCTTCCGGGCGGATGTTCTGGCCGCTGTACTACGCGTTTATCTTCGCCATGATTTTCCTGGTGATCCGCGCCAATACCTCCCGCACCGCCGTGAGTCTGTTGTCCCTGGCATTGCTGATACAGGTGCTGGACACCCATGCCGGCTGGGCCGGCGTTCGCAAGCAGTTGATGGTTGAACCCGCATCGAAGTGGGCCTCGCCCATGGTCGATCCCTTCTGGAACAGTGCAGCGGCTCATTACCGGAACATTCGTTGGGTGGTTCCGCAAAACCAGTCCCCAAACTGGATGGCAGTGGCTGATTTTGCCAGCGCCCATGGCCTTGCCACGAATGCCGTTTACCTGGGGCGGGTGGACACGGGCAATTGGATAAAATCCGGGCAGGACACCGCGCGTGAAATGGCGTCGGGCAAGTACGACGCTGATTCGTTGTACCTGTTCGATGACCGTGCCTGGATGCAGGCCGTGAGAAACGTGAATACCCCAACGGATCTGTTCGCCAGGATTGACGGGTTCACGGTGCTTGCTCCGGGCTGGAAACAGTGCAGCGCCTGCACACAGGCTACCTCGCAAATCAATCCGCTGGAGTTGGTTCCATCGCTGGAGCCCGGACAAAAAACGCTGTTCAACACCGGCAGCAAAGGCGGGGCGCTGCTGGCCAAGGGGTGGTCCGATACCGAGCTTTGGGGGACCTGGTCCAAGGACCCTGAAGCTGAAGTCATGTTCCGGGTCCCGGCGCCCGTGCATTCCTTGCGTCTGGAGGCCACGGCGTTCCTTCCTCCCGGGCATGCTCGCCAACGTGTCGCCATCAGCATCAATGAACTGCCGGCCATGAATACTCTGCTTGAGCAGGCCGATGGCAATGTTATCGAAATGCCGCTCACCACCGAGATGCAAGCGCGGGTAGCGAGTCAGGGTGTACTGAGGCTGCAATTTCAGTTTGCCGATGCGGTCAGTCCAAAACAGTTCGCAATGGGCCAGGACGTGCGACAACTCGCACTCGGATTGAAGGCCTTGACGGTCAATTGATGGCCGTTGCACGTAGACGCTCCCCTCGCGCCTTTCTACACTGCCGTGAGTGTCGGGGACCGGGGGCAATGAATGAATCGCAATGAACTGCGCAAGGCGGACATCAACCTGATGGTGGTGTTCGAAACGTTGATGCTCGAGCGCAACGTGACGCGGGTGGCGGAGAAGCTGTTTCTCGGGCAGCCGACCATCAGTGCCGCGCTCAATCGCCTGCGCACGATGTTCAATGACCCGTTGTTCATTCGCGTCGGCCATCGCATGGAGCCGACGGCCCGCGCCGAGGAACTGATTCAGTACCTGTCGCCGGCGCTGGATTCGCTGTCGGTGGCCCTGAGCCTGACCCACGATTTCGACCCCGCCAGCAGCACCATGACCTTTCGCATCGGGTTGTCGGATGACGTCGAGTTCGGCCTGCTGCCGCCGCTGTTGCGGGCCTTGCGCCAGGAAGCGCCGAAGGTGGTGTTCGTGGTTCAGCACGTCGACTACTGGCGCATACCGGACTTGTTGGCGTCCGGCGACATCACCGTCGGCATCAGCCAGACCCGCGGCCTGCCAGCCAATGCCAAGCGCAAGCTGTTGCGGCACATTCAACCGAGCATCTTGCGCGCCGATGCGTCCGACACACCGCTGACGCTCGATGAATATTGCTCACGCCCTCATGTGCTGGTTTCCCACACCGCGAACGTCAGTGGTTACGCCGATGAGTGGCTGGCGGAGATTGGCCGCACGCGCCAGGTCGTCCTTTCCGTGCCGCAATACAGTGCGTTGCCGGCCTTGCTCGCCGGCACTGATTTGATTGCCAGCCTGCCGGATTACACCGCCGAAGCCATGGCCGCCTCTGGCTTGCTGTTCAAGGAACCCTTTCCGTTCAAGACCCCGACGCTGGACTTGTCGATGGTCTGGCTGAGCCATGTCGATACCGACCCCGCTGAACGCTGGTTGCGTTCGCGTCTGGAGGGGTTCATGAGTGAACGTTCGTCACTGCCGTTGGCCCAGTGAGTCGTCGGTCAACGCTGTGTTATACGTAGGACCTTTCTGCACACTCTTTCTGCACACCCTTTCTGGAGCCGCGTCATGCCACACCTGCACATGGAATACACCGCCAACCTGCCCGGGCTGAACGCCGACGTGGCGTTGATCCGGCTCAATAACACCCTGGTGGCTTCCGGTCAGTTTGCTGCGGAGTTCGACATCAAGAGCCGAGCGATGAAGGTCGAGACTTTCAAGGTGGGTACCGCGTTGGCTGAACGGGGGTTCGTCCATGTGAAGCTGGCGTTGTTGAGCGGTCGCTCGCCGCAGATCAAGCAGCAACTGTCTGAAAGCTTGCTGGCGGTGGTACAGGACCTTTGCGAGTGGCCGGCGGAGGTTGAAGTGCAACTGTGTGTCGAGATTCTCGACATTGATCGCGAGTCCTACGCCAAGACCGCCATCAGCCGCTGAGCTTCAAGCCATTGCCTGCTCGGCACAGACCTCGATCACCTGCTCGCGCAACCAGGTGTTGGCATTGTCCTGATCGGCACGTTGACTCCACTGCATGTCCAGGGTGAAACCCGGCAGCCCGTTGGGGGCTTCGCAGTGATTGAAGATCGCTTTGTTGGCCAGCAATTGCTGGATGCGACGGGGCAACGTCAGGATGAAGTCTGTGCCGGTGATGGTTTTCAGTGCCGCACTGTAGCTGTTGGCGCGCGCGACGATCTGCCGTTTGTGCGCCTGTTGCGCCAGCCAGCCGTCGACCCTGTTGGCGGTGGACGTCCATGGGGTCGGGAACACATGTCGGCGTTCGACAAAGGCTTGCAGGCTTAAACGCGGTTCCAGGGGTGTGGCGCGTTTGTCGAACACGCAGACCAAGTCATCTTCCAGCAACATTCGGGATTTGAAGTCGGTGTGGCTGCGATGGAAGTTTGGGCCGAAACAGATCACCAGATCGAGACTGCCATCGCGCAACTCTTCGACCGGAATATCGGTTTCGAATGTGTGCAGGTTGACCATCACCGGCAGGTCGGCGAAGTCGAAGCGCTTCAACAGGCGCGGCAGAATCAGCTGCTCGAAATACTCCGGCGCGCAAATATTGAACGTCACCGCTTGCAAGGTCGGGTTAAACGCCGGGGCACTGACGTGACACAAGTTGATGCTTTCGAGAATTTTCTGCACATGCGTGTACATGGTGCTGGCTTTGTAGGTAGGGCGCATACCGGTGCGGGTATTGGTGAAGAGCTCGTCTTCAAAACTGATACGCAGCTTTTTCAGGCAGTAACTTACCGTGGACTGGCTGACGCAGAGTGCCGCCGACACACCGGTGACGCTGCTTTGCTCGTACACGGCGACAAATACCATGAGGTCTTGCATGTCGAGCTTTCTAAGCAAATTACTGTTCAGCATCCATTCTGACTCGCTGTGCTCCTTGCGCTGACAGTGCGCAAACGTGTGCGAACGATCCTAACGGAACGACCGTACCAGGAGAATGCCTTGTAGGAAGTTTCATTGAAAGGCGTGGGGTAGGGCGCGAATGATTGTTTAGCCAATCCGTAACCAAGGTTCTTCAAATCCAGATTTAAAGACTCAACCGCCCGTGTGACGCTGCTGCTCATCTGTTCTCTGCGGTTTTTTCTATGGGCGATTGTCCCGTCGCACTTCCCTCCGAGTTGGCCTTCTGGGCGCTGTGGCATTGTCGTCACGCACGCCCACCGGATTCCTGCATTTCCCGTTGATTGTTCTGACAGGTCCCGCGCCCGGCGCTGGATCAAATCGGCGACGCCTGCGCGTTCGCCTGACGCGGAAATAAGAGAATGCTCATGAGTAGTGCCACGACATCGTTCGCCACCTTGCAAGAAGCCCTGACCTTTCTCGAACAGAACCCGGATATCGAAATGTTCGAGCTGTTCATTCTCGACAACAACGGTGTGCCACGGGGCAAGTTGTTGCATCGCGATGAGCTGCTGGCGGTCTACGAAAGTGGCCGGCCATTGCCGAGTACCATTCTCGGCCTGACCATTAATGGCGATGACGTGGAAAACTCCGGACTGGTCTGGGATGTCGGCGATATTGACTGCCGCGCCTACCCGGTCAGCGGCAGTCTGACGCGCATGCCGTGGCGGCTGATTCCGACAGCGGCGGTGCAAGTCAGCATGCACCCCAAAGAAGGCATGCCGGCGACGATCGCTGATCCTCGGCACCTCCTGGCGAAAGTGATCGAAGACTTGCAGGCCGATGGCTATTACCCGGTCATGGCGGCAGAGCTGGAGTTTTATCTGCTGGACCAACAGCGCGACAGTCAGGGGCGACCGCAACCGGCGCGCGATGTCGACGGCGGGCGACCTCGCACGACTCAAGTCTACGGTTTGCGTGAACTGGAGCAGATCGAGCCGTTTCTGGCCGATCTCTACAGTGCCTGCAAGCTGCAAGGAATTCCGGTGCGCACGGCAATTTCCGAATATGCGCCGGGGCAAGTGGAAATTACCCTCGAACACCGCACCAATGCCCTACAGGCAATGGATGAAGCGGTGCGTTACAAACGGTTGGTCAAGGGCGTGGCCCATAAACACGGGATGACGGCGTGCTTCATGGCCAAACCCTTTGATGACCTGGCGGGCACCGGGATGCACATGCACGTCAGCCTGGCGGACAAAGAGGGCAACAACCTGTTCGCCAGCGAAGCGCCAGACGGCACACCACTGCTCAGACAAGCCGTCGGCGGGATGCTCAGCACCTTGCTCGATTCACTGCTGTTGTTCTGCCCGAATGCCAACTCCTATCGCCGATTCCAGACCAACAGCTACGCCCCCCTGGCGGCGACCTGGGGTGTGGACAACCGTACGGTGAGTTTGCGCGTGCCAGGCGGGCCTGCGTTTTCCCGGCACATCGAACACCGTATTTGCGGTGCCGACGCCAACCCGTACCTGGCCGCCGCGGCGATCCTGGCCGGCATCCATCGCGGTATCCGCGAACGATTGGACCCGGGTGCGCCGGTGGAAGGCAACGGGTACGCCCAGGCCACGGAGTTGTTGCCGACCGATTGGCTGACCACGTTACGTGCGCTTGAAGGTTCGACCTGGGCACGTGAAGCGTTCGGCGGCCCCTTCCTTGGCGTTTACCTGGCCGTAAAGCGCGCCGAGTACCGACAATTCATGGGCGAGGTCGGTGAACAGGATTGGCGCTGGTACCTGAACCAGGCCTGAATCATTCTCAAACAGTCGTGATATCAGGAGCCAACTATTCGTTGGCTTCTTTTTCACAAAAAATTGATGGTTGGGTACCTAACATAAGTGTTGTCACGGTCAATGAAATTTTCACATTTGCCGTAGGCACTTCTTTTTAGGAACAGCCGATCACCATGTTGAAGATTAAAGCCGTGCGCCCGGAATGGGTGACACTGATTGCCAGTGCCTTTTTGTTAACCGCCTTCAATTTTGTGCTCTGGCAACACCTGTTTGAAATCACGACGTCCGACGGTAAAGGCATCGTCATGCGCGTGGCATTCGGGGCGATGATTCTGGCGGCGTTCAACATTGTGCTGACCTTGCTGGCGTTCAAGCGTGTGTTGAAGCCGGTGCTGATGCTGATCTTCATGATCAGCGCCGGGGTGGCGTATTTCATGAGTCAATACGGTGTACTGATCGACACCGGCATGTTGCGTAATTTCGCACAAACCAATGCGACGGAAGTACGAGACTTACTCTCGTTGAAGTTGTTGGCTTATATCCTGTTCCTGGGTGTTTTGCCGTCATGGTTATTATGGAAAACCCCGGTTAATTATCGCCGTTGGCACCATGAGTTATTAAGTAAAGTTCTGGTGAGTGTTGTGTCGGCTACCGTCATCGGTGGTGTGGCACTGATTAACTATCAGGGCTTGTCCTCATTGTTCCGCAATCATCACGAGTTGCGCCTGATGGTCGTGCCGAGCAACTACATCGGTGCCTCCGCTGGCTATTTGCGCGAACAGGTTGCTTCGGCCCATCAACCCTTTGTCAAAATCGGCGAAGACGCGCAGAAGAATCCGACCTGGCAGGGCCGCGATCGCAAATCCCTGACGGTATTGGTGGTGGGCGAGAGCGCCCGGGCCGAGAACTTCGGCATCCTGGGCTATGACCGCGACACCACCCCGAAGCTGAGTAAAGAAGCCGGCCTGATCGCATTTACCGATGTGCATTCCTGCGGCACGGAAACCGCCGTGTCCGTGCCGTGCATGTTCTCCAACATGGGCCGCAAGGACTACAACGCCAGCAAGGCGAAGAATGAAGAAGGCCTGCTGGATGTACTCAAACGTGCCGGCCTGGAAGTGATCTGGCGTGATAACCAGTCGGGCTGCAAAGGCACTTGCGATCGGGTCACCCTCGACGACGTGAGCAACTTGAAAGACCCGGTACTGTGCGCCAACAGCGAATGCCGCGATGAAATCCTGCTGCAAGGTTTGCAACATTTTATCGACACACTCGATAAAGACACCGTGCTGGTCTTGCATCAAATGGGTAGCCATGGCCCTGAGTACTTCAAGCGTTACCCGAAGGAGTTCGAGCGCTTCACCCCGGTTTGCGAAAGCAACGCACTGAACAATTGCAGTCGCGAAAGTATCGTCAATGGTTACGACAACACGCTGGTGTATACCGACCACGTACTGTCGAGCCTGATCGATCTGTTGCGCAAGAACCAGGAGAAAGTCGACACCGCGATGCTGTACCTGTCCGACCACGGCGAGTCGTTGGGTGAATACAACCTGTTCTTGCACGGCACGCCTTACATGCTGGCGCCAGAACAACAGAAGCACGTGGCCATGCTGGCGTGGTTTTCCGACAGCTTTCAGAAATCGTTCTCGGTGGACACCCAATGCCTGCAGCTGACTCGCGACAAACCGTTGAGCCAGGACAACCTGTTCCATTCGATGCTGGGGCTGCTGGAAGTCAGTAGCAAGGTCTACAACCCGGACCTGGATATGTTCGCCGGGTGTCGTGGTGCAGCTGGCGACGGTGTGCTGGCCAAGAAATGAAGGCTTCAAGCTTTTTACGCACCGGCCGCTAACAGGCAGCCGGTAGAGTCACTACCAAGAGTCATTGCACATGTCTGCGCAACCCACATCCGCCATCGAGCTTGAGTTCGCCCGGCGCTACGATCAGGAACACGCCCGCGTCTGCCAGCAGCCGCAACCGCGTAGCCTGACGGGGCGTCTGGCGTTCTGGCGCGAGGAAAACCTGGTGCGCAATGCGCTCAAGGTTGCGGGCGAGCCGGGGTTGATCCTTGACGTGGCGTGCGGCGCCGGGCGTTTCTGGCCGGTGCTGGCGGAGCATGCGAACCGCGTGATCCTCGCGTCGGACCCGTCTCAGGACATGCTCAACCATGCGCAGACTCATCATCCGCAGAGCTTGCTCAAGCGGATCAAGACCTTCCAGAGTTCAGCCTTCACCCTTGGACTGTCGGCGAATGCAGTGGACTGCATTTTTTGCATGCACCTGTTTCAGCACATCACCTGCGCCGAACATCGATTGGCGATGCTTGAGGAGTTCCATCGGGTCAGTCGCGATACGGTCATTGTTGCAGTGCGGGTGGACGGATTGTTCAAGCTGCGGCTACCCGAAATAGCGACCGCTAACGCTCCACAGCTGGTCAGCAAGGTCGAGATTGAAGCCGAATTCAAAC
The DNA here is from genome assembly GCF_056405815.1 of Pseudomonas sp. P1_F1_2. NCBI lineage: Bacteria > Pseudomonadati > Pseudomonadota > Gammaproteobacteria > Pseudomonadales > Pseudomonadaceae > Pseudomonas > Pseudomonas sp. P1_F1_2. The sequence continues at coordinate 11,503 of NZ_JBFUBK010000097.1, forward strand.
AGGCGGGTTTTCGCGTGTTGCGTCATAAAGATTTCCTCCCGGGCTGCACGTGGATGCGGGTCTACGTACTGAGTAAGACCAGCTAGTCTCCACTTGTCAGACTTTTCTTGCCGTCGGGTAGGTCTTTTCGCTAAAGCTCTTGTTCAGTGGATGCGCGGAAATCGCCGGGGGCGATATATACTGCGCGCCATTCTTCAAGGGAGAGCCGTGTGGCCATCGATATTCACTGGATTCGCGACAACGATAGCCTCGGTCAGTTTTGCGCCGAGTGGCAGCAGTTGCCATTCGTTGCCCTCGACACCGAATTCATGCGGGTCGACACCTTTTACCCGATCGCAGGCCTGCTGCAGATCGGCGATGGCGTACGCGCTTACCTGATAGACCCGCTGACCATCGACAATTGGCAGCCCTTGGCCGCGTTGCTGGAAAACCCGGCCGTGGTCAAAGTCGTCCATGCCTGCAGCGAAGACCTCGAAGTGCTGTTGCGCCTGACCGGCAGCCTGCCAGCGCCGTTGTTCGATACGCAACTGGCGGCGGCCTACCTGAACCTGGGCTTTTCCATGGGGTATTCGCGGTTGGTGCAAGAGGTGCTCGGCATCGACCTGCCCAAGGGCGAGACCCGTTCCGACTGGCTGCAACGTCCGCTTTCCGACACCCAAATCAGCTACGCCGCCGAAGATGCTTTGCATTTGGCGGAAGTTTTCGTACAGCTTCGTCCGAAGCTTTCTGACGACAAGTATGCCTGGGTCCTGGAAGACGGCGCCGAGCTGGTGGCCAACCTGCGCCGCGAGGTCGACCCTTACGAGGTCTACCGCGACGCCAAACTGGCCTGGAAGCTGTCTCGCGCCCAACTCGCCGTGTTGCGTGAACTGTGCGCCTGGCGCGAGCGCGAAGCCCGCGCCCGGGATCTGCCGCGCAATCGTATCGTTCGTGAGCATTCGTTGTGGCCGCTGGCGCGGACTCAGCCGGACAACCTCGGCGCGCTGGCGAAAATCGAAGACATGCACCCGCGTACCGTGCGTCAGGATGGCGAGTTTCTGCTTGATCTGATCAAGCGTTCCGGCAGTGTGTCGCCTGATCAATGGCCGCCAACCGTGCCGGAGCCGTTGCCGGTGGATGCCGCCGCACTGGTCAAACAATTGCGCGCTATCGGCCAGGCCGAAGCCGAACGCTTGAACATCGCGCCGGAATTGATGCTGCGCAAGAAAACCCTGGAAGCGCTGCTCAAGAGCGGCTTCCCCAATGGTCCTTACCAATTGCCTGATTCGTTGCGTGGCTGGCGCCGCGAATTGATGGGCCAGGCGCTGCTCGACAGCCTGGCCACCGCCGGAGAACAGCCTTGAAACGTATTTGCTCGATCTACCGCAGCTCGAAAAGAAGTGAAATGTACCTCTATGTGCTCAAAAGCGATGCACTGGAGCGCGTCCCGGACTCATTGATGGCGGCCTTCGGCAAAGCCATCCATGCGTTCGACCTGGTGCTGACCCCCGAGCGCAAGTTGTCGCGCGAAGACATCGCCGTGGTTCTGGAAAATCTCGACACGCAGGGTTATCACCTGCAAATGCCGCCCGCCGAGGACGAGTACATCGAGCACTTGCCGGAAGAATTGCTGCGACGCAACGACCCGATGTGAGGGGCTGACAGGTTCTGTTCAGGACCTTCATGAAACACTGGAACAATTTTTGATGATGGCTATAGCGAGGGCGCGACCTGCCTTCGGTGGCCGTCTGCACTGTTTTTGAAAGGTTTAACCATGCGCGTTCTGATTGCTGAACACGATCACCCTGTGTACGCCCAATTGTTGCGTCAGGCAGCGCCAGAGCTGGAAGTGCTGACCAGTGGCGACTCCGCCGAGCTGGCCCGTCAGGCGGCGGACTGCCCGGTGTGGCTGGGCCAGCCGGATTTACTCGCGACACTCCTGCGTCAGGGCCACCAGCCACAGTGGCTGCAATCGACCTGGGCGGGCATCACGCCGCTGCTGGCCGACGGCTTGCCCCGGCACTATCGACTGACTCGCGCGGTAGGCATTTTCGGTCAGGTCATGGCCGAGTATGTGCTGACTTATATGCTTGGCCACGAGCGTGAAGTACTGGCGCGGCTGGTTAGCCAGGTCGAGCGCAAATGGGACAGCCGCCACGGCCAAAGCCTGGCCGGACGCAAGGTGTTGATCGTCGGTACCGGTGACATCGGTCAGACCGTGGCGCAGTTCCTCGTGCCGTTTGGGGTCAAGTTGTACGGCATCGCCAGCGAAGCTCGCGAGCTGGCGCCGTTTGTTGAAGTGGGTTCGCTGGCCGATTTGCCGCGACTGGTCGGTGAAGTGGATTACGTGGTCAATCTGCTGCCCAACACCCCCACGACCCATGACTTGTACGACGCGGCGCTGTTCAAGCAGTTCAAGCCGACGGGGTTGTTCATCAACGTCGGGCGCGGTGTGGCCGTGGTCGATGCTGACTTGGTAGAAGCCTTGAAAGAAGGGCATCTGGCGGGCGCGGTGATTGATGTCTGCCGTCAGGAACCGCTGCCGCAGCGCCATCCATTCTGGACCGCCTGGGGCTTGCTGCTGACCGGCCACAGCTCGGCGCCGACGTCGCCATCGATGATGGTGGACCTGTTTGTCGAGAACCTGCGGGCGTATCAGGCCGGTGAGGCATTGCGCGGGGAAGTGGATTTCGAACGCGGGTATTAAACACATGCCAAAACACTGTAGGAGCCGAGCTTGGTCCGGGCGGCTCCTACAGTAGATCTTCAGTGGGGCTTAGAGGGTGAAGTCGCCCTCAGCCGCCAGTTCGTTCAACGGGCGGCGCGGGCTCGGCTCTTCACGCGCTTGCAGGTAATCGGCCAGCGATGCCTTGTCGCCCAGCTTGCCGACGGCGACCGCCGCATGCAGTGCATAACCTTCAGGAATATTCAGCTCCTTGCGGGTCAATTCCTGATCGAAACCGGCCATGCCGTGGGTGTGCCAGCCGCTGATGCTCGCTTGCAGCGCCAGATGGCCCCAAGCTGAACCGGTGTCGAAGGTGTGCCACAGGGCCGGGGTTTCTTCGGTGGCGCCCGGCACGGCGAAGGTGGTTTTCGAGATCACGATCACCAGAGCCGAGGCATGTTGGGCCCAGCTGCGGTTGAATTCGTTCAGCAGCCCCAGGTAACGCTGCCAGTTTGGCGTATCGCGACGCGCGTAAAGAAAGCGCCAAGGCTGCGAGTTGTAGGCCGACGGCGCCCAACGTGCTGCTTCGAAGAAGCTCAGCAGTGTCTCTTCTGGAATCGCTTCACCGGTGAAGGCGCGGGGCGACCAGCGATCAGTGAACTGAGGGTGGATGGCATAGTCGGCAACGCGTGGATTAGCACTCATCAAGAGATTCCTTGCTACGTTTGAAAGTGAGGGGGCGAGGCGAAACCCTACTGGCCGGCGCAAAAACTGACAAGCCCGTTTCTACCGGCAGTCGCCAATGCTTGGCCCACAGGGGCCTTGGCACTAGACTGGCGGCCTTTTCACCACCTGATGTTGATGCTTGAGCCATGGCCGCCAAAGTCGAACCGTTCTGGATACGCAAAACCCTCGATCAACTGGATCAAGAGGAATGGGAGTCGCTGTGCGACGGTTGTGGCCTTTGCTGCTTGCAAAAACTCGAAGATGAAGACGACAACAGCGTCTACTACACGCGTATCGCCTGCAAATTGCTCGACCTGAAAACCTGCCAGTGCACCGATTATCCGAACCGGCGTGACTTCGTTCCGGACTGCATCCAGCTCACGCCGGGCAAGGCGGACGAATTCAAATGGCTGCCACCGACCTGCGGCTATCGCCTGGTCAGTGAAGGCAAGGACCTGCCGCTCTGGCACCATCTGGTGTGCGGCGACCGCGATGCGGTGCACCACGAACGTATTTCACAATCCGGACGCATGCTGGCCGAAGGCAGCGTGCCTGAAGATGATTGGGAAGATCACCTGATTTTCCGGGCGGGCTGATCGCACCAGGGTTTTAACGTTTCACGAAGGAGTGTGTATGGCTGTGGGATTGCGGCTGGCGTTGGTCGTTGGGCTACTGGCCCTGAATTCGTCCGTGTGGGCGGCGATGAAAGTCGATCTGGATTATCACGTGCGCCTGTTGCCGCAAAGTGATCAGGCTGAGGTGCGCCTGACGCTGACGCAGGGTTCGTCGGTGCGCAGCCTGGATTTTGACCTGGGCGATGGCAGCCGCTACAGCGACTTCAAGGCCGATGGCCAGTGGCAGCTCACGCCGGGCAAGGTGGCGCGGGGTGTCTGGCATCCCGCCGCCGACAAGGCCAGCCTGACCTACCGCGTGCGCATCAGCCATGGGCGCAAAAGCGGCAGTTTCGACACGCGCATGACGCCGACCTGGGCGCTGATGCGCGGTGACGATCTGGTGYCGGCCGCCAAGCTCGATCAGCAGGACGGCGTCGAGCTGGTATCACGCCTTGAGTTCGAGTTGCCCACCGGTTGGAAAAGCGTCGAAACCGCCTGGCCGCGGATCGGCAAAAACAAATTCCGCATCGACAACGTGTCCCGGCTGTTCGACCGGCCGACTGGGTGGATGCTCGCCGGCCACCTCGGCAGCCGCCGCACGCGGTTGGGGGAAACCGAAGTCACCGTCGCTTCGCCTCAGGGCCAGGGCATGCATCGCATGGACGTACTGACGCTGCTGACCTTTGTCTGGCCGCAAGTTCAAGCCGTGTTCCCGAGCCATCCAGGCAAATTGCTGATTGTCGGTGCCAACGACCCGATGTGGCGCGGTAGCCTCGCGGCGCATGAATCGATCTACCTCAATACGCGTCTGCCGCTGGTCAGCGAAAGCGGCAGCAGTGCGCTGGTGCGTGAATTGGTGCAGGTGTTCGCACGGCTCAACGATACGCAGCGCAGCGACTGGATCAGCGAAGGTTTTGCCGAGTATTACGCCATTGAGCTGATGCGCCGCGCCGGCGGCATGAGCGATGAGCGGTATGAAAGCTTGCACGGCAAGCTGATCAAGGACAGCCAGAAAGTCACGACCCTGCGCGGCGAACAGATCAATTCGGCGCAAGTGTCGAAAGCCGTGGTGCTGTTACAGGAACTGGATCGCGAGATACGCTTGAAAACCCGCAACAAGCGTTCGCTGGATGATGTACTGCGCGAGGCGATGCATCTGGGAAGTGTGGATACCAAGGCGTTCGTTCAGTTGGCCGAGAGCGTCATTGGCGAATCGTCCAAGGTCCTTGATACCGCGTTGCTTCAGTAACACCGCCATCGCGGGCAAGCCCGCTCCCACAGGGAAACGCATTCCAAGGTGGGAGCGGGCTTGCCCGCGATGAGGCCCTCAGCTTCAGTACATATTGAGGATCAAACCCCGGCTTTCGGCGACTTCAACGAATCATTACCCGTCACCGTAGCGGTTTTGGTCGCTGCCTCGGCATTCGCCTTCAGCTTGCTCAACTCTTCCCCGGCCCGCTCGATCTTCGCCCGCACGATGTCCATGTCCTGGCGGCTTTTCTCGATCATGCTTTTGAGCGAACTGTGCCCGGTAATCCCTCGAGCCAGTGCCACGCCGCCGATCGCCACCTGAATCAAGCCGAAAATACCGCCGCGACGCAGGCCCTTGCCCATCATCAACACGCCACCGGCCACGGAGCCGGCGCGTTCCCAGCCGTGAACGTTCTGCTCGGAAGGGGTCTGGAACGGGGTGGATTCGATGCGCTCTACACGTTTGAGTTCGCTCATGATCTTTCTCCTGGCAGAAATCACTGATTCAGTCGTGGATAGTTAAGCTGACTGCCGAGGCCGGCGGCTTGTTCCATTGGATGTGCATTGATTCAGCGAAATTTCGCACCGGAACGGGTGTTGAGCCCTTTGGACATGCGGTCGTAGAGCACGACATTGACGGTGGCCGCCAGGTTCATGCAACCGGTGGTCGGGATGTAGACCACGTCTTCGCACCAGTCGCGAATGTCTTTATCCAGCGAGCCGTCTTCCGGGCCGAAGATGTAGAGGGCGCGGTCCGGGTGGGTGTATTCCGGCAGGGAACGGGCGCCATCGACCAGTTCCACGGCAACCGGCACGCAGCCCAGAGGCAGGATTTTTTTCAGGTCGTCGATGCCGATCAGCGGGATGTCGTAGAGCACGCGCTTGGTGTCGGTGACGAAGTCGGCAGCGCGTTCATAGCGCTTGCCGGTGTAGAACACGGACGCCACGCCATAGCAGCCGGCGGCGCGCATGACCGAACCGACGTTTTCGGGTGATTTGGGGTTATACAAACCAATGCAGCTGTACCGTTTGTCTGCCACGAGCGGGGTGCCTTCGGGGAAAAAACGGCGATTATACGGGGATTGGGGGAGGGGTGTTTGGTTTGAGATTGGTGGTGCCTGGACAATTGCTATCGCGGGCAAGCCCGCTCCCACAGGATTCGTGGTGTACACAATAACTGTGGGAGCGAGCTTGCTCGCGATGAGGCCAGTAAGGGCGCCGAAGACCTTCAGTCTTCCTTCTTCATCAACCCCGCCAACGCCGCAAACGGGTTGTGTGTCGCCTTGGCGATCTTCGGCGTGCTCAGCGACCCTTCGCCAAAATACTGCTGGTCGGTATAGCGCGAGTGTTCATTGTCGTGGCAGTACAGGCACAACAATTCCCAGTTCGAGCCGTCCTGCGGGTTGTTGTCGTGGTTGTGATCGCGATGGTGCACGGTCAGTTCGCTCAGGCGCTTGCCGGAAAACTCACGGGCGCAGCGGCCGCACACGTGCGGGTACATCTTCAGGGCTTTGTCGCGGTAGCCCATTTCCTTGTCGCGCTGGTTGTCGGCGAGGATGCGATCCAGCTTCGAAGTGTTGGTCGGGGTGGACGAACTCATGGGTTCACCTTTGTAAAAGACTAATGACGGTTATGTTCAGAGTTTAGCTCAGCCCTTGAGCTTCTCGGCAATCCAGATGGTGTGGCGTGTGCCCTTGTTGCCGTGGGCGAAGACCTGGACTTCCTCGGCCTTGAAACCGGCCTTTTTCAATTTGTCGGAAAACTGTCGGTCGGCACTCGCCGACCACACCGCCAATACGCCCTTGGGCCGCAGGGCCTTGGCGCAAGCGCTGAGGCCGCCGGCGGAGTAGAGCCAGCTGTTGGCCTTCTGGGTCAGGCCTTCGGGGCCGTTGTCGACATCGAGCATGATCGCGTCGAACCCTTGTGGTTCGGCTTGCAGGACGTTGGCGACATCTTCCATGCGGATGACGGTACGCGGGTCGAGCAACGGGTTGCCGGCTTTTTCGCCCAGCGGCCCACGGTTCCACTCCACGACGCCCGGCACCAGCTCGGCGACCACCACTTGCGCGCTTTTGCCCAAATGCTTGAGCGCCGAGGCGAGGGTGAAGCCCATGCCCAGGCCGCCGATCAGCACGCGCGAATTCGGCCGGCCGGCCACTTTGCGGCAGGGGATCTCGGCCAGTGCATCCTCGGAGCCGTGCATGCGCGTGTTCATCAACTGCCCGCCGTCGCCACCCTGGATCTTGATGACGAAGTCCTCACCGTATTCGAACAGGCACAGGGCACCGCCGTTTTCAGGAATGGGCGTGGTGTCGAGCAGGACGAAACGTTTCATGGGGCTCTCTTGAGAAAGTCTTGCATAAACTGGGAGGGCAAACGGGCGCAGTTGGGAGTAGCCTGAATGTGACGAAATCGCCAACGGAGCCATTGATGAAGCGCACCATTCTAACGGCCATTGCTCTGGCCGCGCTCTCGATTACTGCAGTGCAGGCGCAACAGTTGCAATCCATCCCCGTCAGCCCCCCAACCATGCCCGGTTCGCCCGGCACCGCGACGCCGACGCCGTACCCGCAAATCACCGCGCCTTCCTTGCCAAAAACGGGGCCGGGCAGCAGTGGTCCGCCATTGGTGCCGATTGAAATGCCGAGCCCGCCGACCAAGGACCAGCCTGTGCCGGGGATCGAGCCGACCCCGACGAAAGCCAAATCGCCGGGCGGCTAAACCTGTTGCGAAAGCAGTTGTCCATCCGCCATGCGCAGGCGTTTGGAGAGGGAGACGGCGAGGGCGCGGATGATCTTGGCGGCGATTTTCGGTGCGTCGTTGATCATCTTTTCCAGCGAGTCCTTGCCCAGGTTCAGCAGTTGGCAGTGACTGGCGGCCACGCAACTGGCGGAGCGTCGTTCACCGTCCAGCACCGCCATCTCGCCGAACGAGCGGCCGCTGCGCAATGTAGCCATGGTCACCAGTTGCCCGTCACCATTGGTTTTTTGCACCGCCACCTGGCCGGTGTGAATGATGCACATGAAGCTGCCGGCATCGCCCTCGTGGAAGATTTCCTCACCTTGCGCCACGGTGCTGATGCTGAAATAGCCCGAGGCGGCCGCGAAGTCTGCGGGCAGCAATTGATCGAACAGGCCGCAATCCATCAGCCAGTCGCGAATTTCGTTGTTCAGTAAGGTTAGTTCTGACATGTCGTCACGGTCTTTTTTCTTGTGTCTGTTGCTGGGTCGAGTTTGAACGCACCACACGTCCCCTGCTTCCACAGGGGATCTGAGTGGTAGCGGGCCCGGAGTCTGGTCTTAAGACCGACACACCGGGCCAAGTTCCTCAGGCAATACCCAATACCTTGAACAAAAATGCATATTCGAGCGCTACGTCACGCAATCCCTGGTAACGACCGCTCATTCCGCCATGTCCGGCGCCCAATTCGGTCTTGAGCAGCAGAGGGTTCGCGTCGGTTTTGGTCGCACGCAATTTAGCCACCCACTTGGCCGCTTCCCAGTACTGCACGCGGCTGTCGTTGTAGCCGGCAATCACCAGCGTTGCCGGGTAGGCTTGTGCGGTGACGTTTTCGTACGGGGCGTAGGCCTTGATCCGATCATAAACGTCCGGCTCTTCAGGATTGCCCCACTCGTCGTATTCCGTGACGGTCAATGGCAGGTCGGGGTCGAGCATGGTGTTGAGCACGTCGACGAACGGCACTTCGGCAATCGCCGCGCCGAACAATTGCGGCCGTTGATTGAGCACGGCGCCAATCAGCAAGCCACCGGCGCTGCCGCCGCTGATCGCCAATTGTTTTGCGCTGGTGAAACCGTTGGCAATCAAATGCTCTGCACAGGCAATGAAGTCGCTGAACGTGTTGTGCTTGTGTTCCTGTTTACCGGCCCGATACCAGGCCTCACCCAATTCGCCACCGCCACGCACGTGCGCGATGGCGAAGGCCATGCCGCGATCCAGCAGGCTCAGGCGAGCGTGGGAGAACCACGGGTCGAGGCTTTCGCCATAAGCGCCGTAGCCATACAGATACAGCGGCACCGGTTTGCCGAGGTGCTCGCGCTTGACCACCAGGCTGATAGGCACCTGCGTACCGTCCGGTGCCGTTGCCCACAGGCGCTGACTGACGTAGGCATCGGCGTCGAACGGGCCGAGTACCGGCGTTTCCTTGAGGACTTTTTGCTCGCCGCTCGCCAGTACGAGCTGACGGATTTGCGCCGGACGGTTCAATGCCTCGTAGCGCAGGCGGATCCTGTCGCTGGCGAACTCCAGGCTGTTCTGTACGTGCAGGCTGTAGGCCGCGTCCGGCAATTGCACGCGATAAGGCGACTGGCCTTGTGGGTGGACTTCGATGATCGGCAAGCCACCTTCGCGCAGGCTCAGGGTCATGGCGCCAGTGTTCAGGCTCATGCCGTCGATCATCACCGTGTCGCTGTGGGGGATCAGGTTTTGCCATTCGGCCTCGGTGGGCGCCACCCCGGTATCGACGGTGCTGTACAACGCGAAGTTGATGCCGTCGCGGTTGGTACGAATGAACCAGGCCCATTGGCCATCGAGGGCGCCGTGGTCGACGTCGTACTCATGGTCCTCAACCCGTGGCGCCAGACAGGTGAAGGCCTGATGCGGCAGGGAGGCGTCCAGCGCCCAGACTTCACTGGTGGTCTTGCTGCCCAGGGACAGCAGCAGTTGCAGCTCGGAGCTTGAACGGTAGCAATGCATGAAGAATCGGCCGTCCGGCTCGTGGAACACTTCTTCGGCCGCCGTGCCGTCCAGCCGATAACGGAACAGTTTGTGCGGGCGATGGGTGTCGTCCAGCTCGCCAAAAAACAGCGTCAGGCTGTCGTTGGCCCACGTCATGCTGCCGTCGCAGTCCTGGAACTCCAGTTCACTGACGCGACCGTCCGACAATTCCTTCACGAACAGGGTGTAAATCTCATCACCCGTGGAGTCGATGCTGTAGGCCAGGCGCTGGTGGTCCGGGCTGATGCTGAACGCCCCCAGGGAAAAGAAGCCACCGTTGGCCAATTCGTTCGGGTCCAGTAGCAGCTGTTCCTGGCTTTCGTCGAGTTGCAGGCTGTCATCGGCCGGGCGCGGGCAGCGGTAGTGCCGGGCATATTCGTCACCGGCCGTGGTGCGCGTGTAATACAGGTACGGCCCCCAAGGGGAGGGCAGCGACAAATCGGTTTCGAGAATCCGCCCCTTGATCTCTTCGAACAGGGTCTCGCGCAGGCCGGCCTGATCGGCGGTTTGTGCCTCTTGATAGCTGTTTTCAGCCTTGAGGTAGTCGAGCACCGCGTTGGTGTCGCGCTCCTGTAGCCAGGCATACGGGTCATCGCCTTCCGCCTTGTGGGCAATGGGCGCGTCGGAAACGTTGGCGGATAGGGGCATGAAAGACTCTCGAACGTTGTACGAAATTGGCGGGTCGCAGACAGCGGGCAAGCCTGATGTGCGAAAAGTCGTTACTATAAGCGCCTCTTTGCCTGCCTTGCCATGGACACCATGACCGAGAACGACTATCTGATCGCTTGGGGCCTCTACGCCTTCGCCGCTTTGGGCTGCCTGTTGGTGTGGATGCGATTGACCCGCTGGATGTGGCGTTGGCTGCGCGAGCCGTTGCGGCTGCTGGTGGCGGTGTTGCTGTTTAGCCCGACGATCATCGACCCGGTGAAGGACAAAGTCGCACCGGCCATCGCCATCACGGCGCTCGACCTGCTATTCAAGGTCGGCAACAACGCCTGGCGGGCAATTTCCGATCTTTTTATGTACGGCATGATCGCCTTCGGACTGTACCTGGTGATGGTGGCGATCCGCTTCCCGATCGAGCGCGCTTCCAACGCTCGCAAGGAACAGGCGGCCGCCGCCAAGGCTGCTGCCAAGGCAGAAGACCCTGACGATGATCATCCCTTCGGCGGTGCCGGCGATGATCGTTACGGCCGACCGCCGGTCCCGAGCAATCCTCAGCGATTGCGGGTCGAGCCACGTTTGTAACCTTGCCCCTGCCTTTTCATCGAGAACCCGAGCATGTGTGAGTTATTGGGCATGAGCGCCAATGTGCCGACCGATATCGTGTTCAGCTTCACCGGGCTGATGCAGCGCGGCGGCCGTACCGGGCCGCACCGCGATGGCTGGGGGATCGCGTTCTATGAGGGGCGCGGCCTGCGCCTGTTTCAGGACCCGGCTGCCAGCTGCGAGTCTGAGGTGGCGAACCTGGTGCAGCGTTATCCGATCAAAAGTGAAGTGGTGATCGGGCATATCCGCCAGGCCAATGTCGGCAAGGTCTGCCTGTCCAATACCCACCCGTTCGTGCGCGAACTGTGGGGGCGTAATTGGTGTTTCGCGCACAACGGCCAACTCGCTGACTTTCAACCGACCGCCAGTTTCTACCGCCCCGTCGGCGACACCGACAGCGAAGCGGCATTCTGCGATTTGCTCAACCGTGTGCGCGCAGCCTTCCCGGAACCGGTCGAGGTTGAAGAATTACTACCCGACCTGGTGGCGGCCTGCGCCGAATACCGCAGCAAAGGCGTGTTCAACTGCCTGCTCAGCGACGGCGACTGGCTGTTCTGCTATTGCTCGACCAAATTGGCCCAGATCACTCGTCGGGCACCTTTCGGCCCTGCGCGCTTGAAGGATGTCGATGTGATTGTCGACTTCCAGGCCGAAACCACGCCCAACGACGTGGTCACGGTGATTGCCACCGAACCCCTGACCGAAAACGAAACCTGGACCCGCTACGAACCGGGCCAATGGAGCCTTTGGCGACGCGGCGAATGCGTCAGCCAGGGCAAGACCGAATAAGGATCTCCCCGATGTTGCTCAGTTATCTACGCCTGGTGTTGTTTGCGGCGGGTCTGTTGGTCGGTGTTCAGGTGCCGGGGTTTATCAATGATTACGCCAAGCGGGTCGAGGCGCATCTGATAGAGGCGCAAACAGGCTTGAGCGGTTTTCAGGGCACCGCCAATCAGTTCTTCAAGGGGGATATGCAGGCACTGGTCGCTCATTACCGCGCCAGCGAAGACCCGATCTTTCGCAGCGATGCCGACAGCCTGAGCAACCTGCTGACCCGTCAGCTGGCGTTGGACAAACAATTCCAGGCCATGCAAGGCCCGTGGTACATCCGCTTCCTGCAGGTGGTACTGGCGGCTGACCCGGATATTCGCAAGGAAACCTGGAACGGCTACAGCTATCAGATCCTGCTGACGCCCGAAGCGATGATCTGGGGGATGAGCGGCGCGTTGTTGCTGTCGTTCGGGATTGAATGCCTGTTCCGCTTGATCGACTGGGTGGTGCTGGGCGGCAAACGCCTGCGCCAGAGCCGGCCGATTGAAGACCGCGATGTGCGCGGCCTCTAGGCCGAATCGGCCCCCTGTAGCAGCTGGCGCAGCCTGCGTCCGGCTGCGCAGCAGTCGTCAAACCAGCGCCGGGATTTACCTGAAACGCTACATAGGTTGGCGCGCCAGAACGATGTAATCCTCGCCCATCTCCTGCGCATACCGTTTCAGCACCTGCTGACACAACGCCACAATCTCCTCGACCCACTCAACGCCCGTGCGCCACGACACCACCACCTGTAAATCCGGCGGTCGTTGATCAATGGCCAACAGCGTCATTTCCCCGCGCGCCAATTCCTCGGCTACCAGCACCGGCGGCAGCGCGCCAATGCCAAAACCATCACGCAACAAGCGGGTTATCGCCGACACCGAATTCACGCAGTTGAGGCGCGGGGCCATTACGCCATTGGCCTGCATCAGGGCCAGCACTTCCTGGTGTGGATGGGAGTTTTTCGAGTAGGTAATGATCCGCTCGCGCGCCAGATCGGCGATGCCCGAATATTCGCGGTTGTAGAGTGAATTATTCGCCGCGATCCAACCCATGGGATGGCTGGCCAGCTCCAGGCTGCGCACGCTTTCCTGACGCATCAGGTCGGTTTGCAGGATCAGATCGAGAAAGCCTTTTTGCAGCTGATCGCAGAGGTTGAGCGAGGTATCGGCCACCAGTTCGATTTCCACCAACGGATAGAGATCCGTCATCTGCGCCACCAGCGGGCTCAGCCAGGTGTGGATTACCGTGTCCATGACGCCGATCCGCACCCGTCCGACCTTGCTCGATCGGGTCTCGATCGATTGTTTGAGTGCCTGCATGGTGTCCATCATCTGCTCGGCATAGTCGAGCACTTTCAAGCCTTCAGGCGTCAGGCTGACGCCGCGGGAATCGCGCAAAAACAGCTTCACCCCCAGTTCACCTTCAAGCACCGCAATTCGGCTGGAAATCGAGGCCTGGGTGGTGAAGAGTTTGTCGGCGGTCAGACGAAAACTTTTGAGTCGAGCGACCCAGACAAAGGTTTCAAGAAACTTCAAATTCATGGGGTCAGCTCGTGGGGATAAAGTTTTCTTATGTCTGGAGCGGGTTTTTATTAGTTGGACGCAGCAGGGCCACGGACCCAAAAATCGACGCATCCGGTTCCCACGATAGGCGTCGTCGGGGCTTAGAACAATACCAATAAAATTTGCACGGAGAGTTGCCATGAGTGCGCCCGACACGCTCGACATCCCCAATGCCAAGGCCCGCCCGGGACCTTTCGACTGGTACCGCAACATCAATCAGCAGGAGCGTCGCACCTTCTGGAGTTGCAAGATCGGTTATGGCCTGGACGGCATGGACACCCAGATGCTCAGCTTCGTGGTGCCGACCCTGATTGCAATGTGGGGCATTACCACCGGCGAGGCCGGGCTGATTCACACCAGCACCCTGATCGCCTCGGCCATCGGCGGTTGGGTGGCGGGGATTCTCTCTGACCGCATCGGTCGTGTGCGCACCTTGCAACTGACGGTGCTGTGGTTCGCCTTCTTCACCTTCCTCTGTGGCTTCGCGCAAAACTATGAACAACTGTTGATCAGTCGCACCCTGATGGGATTCGGTTTTGGGGGTGAATGGACCGCCGGCGCCGTACTGATGGGCGAAGTGATTCGCGCCAAGGACCGGGGCAAAGCCGTGGGCATGGTGCAATCGGGTTGGGCGTTGGGGTGGGGGTTGACGGCGATTCTCTATGCGCTGCTGTTCTCAGTGTTGCCGCCGGAAGACGCCTGGCGCGCCCTGTTTATTCTCGGCATTGTGCCGGCGATTTTCGTGATCTTCGTTCGTCGTCTGGTCAAAGACCCGGAAATCTATCGTGAAGCCAAAGCCAGACAGGAACCGAGCAACCCGGCGAAGTTCTACGAGATTTTTGCCCCCGGCATTCTGTTCACCACGATTCGTGCTTCGGTGCTGACCACGGGCGCACTGGGCGGTTACTACGCGATCACCTCATGGTTGCCGACGTTTCTGAAGAACGAGCGGGGCTTGAGCGTACTCGGCACAGGCGGTTATCTGGCGATGGTGATTGTCGGTTCCTACGTCGGTTACGTTATCAGCGCGTATTTGACCGACCTCCTGGGGCGCAAGAAGAACTTCATCCTGTTCGCGGTCGGCTCGTTCACCATCGTTTTGCTCTACACCCAACTGCCGGTCAGCAACGCTGTGATGCTCTGGCTGGGCTTCCCGCTGGGCTTCTTCGCTTCGGGGATTTTCAGCGGCATGGGCGCGTTTTTGACCGAGTTGTTTCCGACGCGGATTCGCGGTTCGGGCCAGGGTTTTTGCTACAACATTGGCCGCGCATTGGCGGCATTGTTCCCGCTGCTGATTGGTTTGCTTAGCCAGCGTGTGCCGCTGAGCGTGGGCATCGGGGCTTTTGCGGCAGTGTCCTATGGGGTGGTGATCCTTGCAGCGCTGAGCCTGCCGGAAACCCGTGGCAAACAACTGGATGCGCAGTAATCTGCCTGCATCTGAAAAGAACAATGCCTACAGGAGTGTTCACCGTGAGCCGCCTGCTATTGAACTGCGACATCGGCGAGAGTTTCGGCAACTGGACCATGGGTCTGGACGCCGAGGTCATGCCCTTCATTGATTGCGCCAATATCGCCTGCGGTTTCCACGCCGGCGACCCGAGCATCATGCGCAAGACCGTCAGCCTGGCCCTGGGCAATGGCGTACAGATTGGCGCACACCCGGCCTATCAGGACCTGGTCGGTTTCGGCCGTCGCTCCATGGCCTACACCCCCCAGGAACTGCAAGACATTCTGCACTACCAGATCGGCGCTCTCGACGGCATCTGCCGGGCTCAGGGCGCACGTGTCAGCTACGTCAAACCTCACGGCGCGATGTACAACGACATGATGGCCAACCCGGCACAATTGCGCGCGGTGCTTCAGGCCGTGGCGTCTTACGACCGGACATTGCCGCTGATGTTGATGGCCACCCGAGACAACAGCGCCGCGCAACAACTGGGCGATGAATATGGCGTGACCTTGTGGTTCGAAGCCTTTGCCGACCGTGCCTACGACAGCGCTGGGATGCTGGTCTCTCGACAACTGCCGGGGGCGGTGCATCACGACCCGGAAAAAATCATTGAGCAGGCGCTGACCATTGCCCGTGGCGATCACCTTGTCGCCAGCGACGGCAGTGCCTTGCACTTGCAGGCCAACACCCTCTGTGTGCACGGCGACAACGCCAGTTCCGTGGCTGCCGTGCGCCGGATTCGCCAAGCCCTCGATGAGCAGAGCGCACCATGAAACCGCGCGTGGAAGTGGTGGCGCTGGATTGCCTGATGCTGCGTCTGTTCGACGAGATCAACGAGGCCAACATGCCGTGGATGCTCGCCGCCAGCGAGCGCTTGCGCGAAGCCTTTGGCAAGCAACTGATTGACCTGGTGCCGTCTTATACGACGCTGATGGTGCATTACGATCTGCTGGCATTAACCCCGGCTCAGGCTCGGGAACTGATTGCCGAAGCCTTGATCGATTTGTCGCCCAACGCCCGTAGCCGTGGCAAATGCCATGTGTTGCCGGTCTGGTACGACCTGAGCGTCGGCCCGGAACTGAGCCTGTTGTCCAGGCGCAGTGGGCTGGCGGTGGACGACGTCATCCGCCGCCACAGCGAGCGTGAATATCAGGTGTTCGCGCTAGGCTTTGCGCCAGGTTTCGCATTCATGGGGCTGGTAGAAGAAGTGCTGGCGGCTCCACGTCTGAATACGCCCCGCAAGAAGGTGGCGGCGGGCAGTGTCGGGATTGCCGAGCGGCAAACGGCGGCTTATCCGGTGGTTTCGCCTGGAGGCTGGAACCTGATCGGTCGCACCCCGGCCAAACTGTTCGACCGTGAGCGCGACGGCTACAGCCTGATGCAACCGGGAGACACCGTGCGCTTCGAAGCGGTCGACCATGCCGAATTCATCAATCTGGGCGGTGACGATACGCCATTGGAGGCGCAGGCATGAGCCGCTTATCCATTGAAGCGAGTACGCCGCTGTGCCTGTTGCAGGACGCCGGTCGTTTTGGCGTGCGGCACTTGGGCGTGACCCAGGGGGGCGGGCTGGATTGGCGATCGATGTCCTGGGCCAACTGGCTGCTGGGCAATGACCTGAACGCGCCGGTGATCGAAATCACCCTCGGCGGATTCACGGTGGTGGCCGAAGAGGATTGCGTGCTGGCACTGGTCGGGGCGGATCTGGGGGCACAGGTGCAGGGCGAGGCACTGGCGCCGTGGCGCAGTTTCAGGCTGCAAAAGGGCCAGCGATTGCACTTCACCCAGCCGCTGCTCGGGGCTCGGGCTTATCTTGCGGCACCCGGTGGGTTTGATGCGCCAAACGTACTGGGCAGCCGTTCGACGGTGGTCCGTGAGGAACTTGGCGGCCTGGATGGAATGGGTCGGGCGTTGGCCAAAGGTTCGCAATTGAGTTACTCCGGGAGTGCATTGCTACTGCTGCGAGAATTGCCGGAGGAGCATCGACCGGACCTCACCAACGATTCGCCGCTGGATCTGGTGCTGGGCGCACAGATCGGCGAGTTCAGCGGGCAGAGTCTGTTCGACGCGTTCAACAACGCCTGGACCCTCGACAGCCGCGCCGACCGGATGGGCATTCGCCTGTTGGGTATGGCGTTGCAGTACCAGGGCAAACCAATGATCTCCGAGGGCATCCCGCTCGGCGCGGTGCAGGTGCCACCGGATGGGCAGCCGATTGTGTTGCTCAATGATCGGCAGACCATTGGCGGGTATCCACGATTGGGCGCGTTGACGCCGTTGGCGCTGGCACGATTGGCGCAGTGCCTGCCGGGAGCGAAGGTGCGACTGCGGCCGGTGGTGCAGGATGTGGCGCATCGGGAGCAGGTCGAGTATTTGCGGCGGTTTTCAAAACGCTAAAAGCATCGCTGGCAAGCCAGGTTCCTACAGGGATTGAGGTCGCTCACAAAACATGTGAACCACCTAAATCCCTGTAGGAGCCGGGCTTGCCAGCGATGAGGCCCGAACGGACAGCGAAGATTATTTGGAAAGAAACCGCATCCCTTCTTCCAACCCACGAAGGGTCAGCGGATACATCTGGTCGTCAATCAAGTCCCGAACAATGTTGGTCGACGACGTATAGCCCCACGTATCTTTCGGATACGGGTTGATCCAGATGAGTTTCTTGTACTTCTCCTTGAACCGCTGCATCCACACATAACCGGCTTCTTCGTTCCAGTGCTCGACGCTGCCGCCGGCCTGGGTGATTTCATAAGGCGCCATGGCGGCGTCACCGATGAAGATCACTTTGTAGTCGGCGCCGTACTTGTGCAGCAAGTCCTGGGTCGATGTGCGTTCGGAGGTGCGACGCATATTGTTCTTCCACACTGATTCATAAATGAAGTTGTGGAAGTAGAAGTACTCCAGGTGCTTGAACTCGGTCTTGCAGGCCGAAAACAGCTCCTCGCAGATCTTTACGTGGGCGTCCATCGAGCCGCCGATGTCGAACAGCAGCAACAACTTGACGGTGTTGCGCCGCTCCGGCCGCATCTGGATATTCAGCAGCCCTGCATCCTTGGCGGTGTGGTCGATGGTGCCGTCGATATCGAGTTCTTCTGCTGCACCCYGACGCGCAAATTTGCGCAAGCGGCGCAGGGCAACCTTGATGTTGCGCGTGCCCAGCTCGACAGAATCGTCGAGGTTCTTGTACTCGCGCTGATCCCAGACCTTGACCGCCTTGCCCTGGCGTTTGCCGGCATCGCCGACCCGAATGCCTTCCGGGTTGAAGCCACCGGAGCCGAACGGGCTGGTGCCCCCGGTGCCGATCCACTTGTTGCCCCCGGCATGGCGTTCTTTCTGCTCTTCGAGGCGCTTCTTGAACTCTTCGATCAGTTTGTCCAGGCCGCCGAGGGACTGGATCGCCGCCCGCTCTTCGTCGGTCAGCGAACGTTCGAATTCCTTGCGCAACCAGTCTTCGGGAATCAGTGCCTGAAGGTGATCGTCGAGTTTTTCCAGGCCATTGAAGTAAGCCCCGAACGCCCGGTCGAACTTGTCGAAATGCTTTTCGTCCTTCACCAGAATCGCCCGGGACAAGTAATAGAACTCGTCCATGTCGGCGAAGGTCACGCGCTGTTTAAGCGCGTTGATCAGGTCCAGCAGCTCGCGCACCGAAACCGGCACTTTGGCGGCACGCATTTCATTGAACAGGTTGAGCAACATGGCATCAGCCTCTTAGCGGGTGCCGCGACGGCTCATGAACGCCAGGCGTTCAAGCAGTTGCACGTCCTGTTCGTTCTTGACCAGCGCGCCGGCCAGCGGCGGGATGGCTTTGGTCGGATCGCGTTCGCGCAGTACCGCTTCGCCGATGTTGTCGGCCATCAGCAGCTTGAGCCAGTCCACCAGCTCGGACGTCGATGGCTTCTTCTTCAGCCCCGGCACTTTGCGCACGTCGAAGAACACGTCCAGCGCTTCGCTGACCAGGTCTTTCTTGATGTCCGGGTAGTGCACGTCGACGATCTTTTGCATCGTGGTGCGGTCCGGGAAGGCGATGTAGTGGAAGAAGCAGCGACGCAGGAAGGCGTCCGGCAGCTCTTTCTCGTTGTTGGAGGTAATGATGATGATCGGGCGCTTCTTGGCCTTGATGGTCTCGTCGATCTCGTAAACGTAGAACTCCATCTTGTCGAGTTCTTGCAGCAGGTCGTTCGGGAATTCGATGTCAGCCTTGTCGATTTCGTCGATCAGCAGAATCACCCGCTCTTCGGATTCGAAGGCTTCCCAGAGCTTGCCCTTTTTCAGGTAGTTGCGAACGTCATGGACCTTTTCCGTGCCCAGTTGCGAGTCGCGCAGGCGGCTGACCGCGTCGTACTCGTACAGGCCCTGATGCGCCTTGGTGGTGGACTTGATGTGCCAGGTGATCAACTTGGCCCCAAGGGACTCGGCCAATTGCTCGGCCAGCATGGTTTTGCCTGTACCTGGCTCGCCCTTGACCAGCAGTGGACGTTCCAGGGTAATGGCGGCGTTGACCGCCAGCTTCAGGTCATCGGTGGCGACGTAGGCCTGGGTGCCTTCGAACTTCATCTGCTAATCCTCGAACGGTGACGCCGACCTGAGTAATGCAGGCCGGGACGCAATAATTGTGATGCCCGACTATACCGCGCTGTCCGGTCGACTGTGAACGCAGACGACTTATTCAGTCTCTGAATGGCACGTCACATATTGACTCAGTCTCGGCTGCTGGCCAGTATTGAGCTATCGCCATTTTGGCGATAGCTTGCGGGGCATGTCTACTAAATATCGATTTCGCGACACGTACCGTATTCAGTTGCGCGAGAAGGATCATCCGCCACCCCCATGTCCACCTGACAGGGGGTGGGCTGGATGTAATGCTCAGCCTTGAAACCGTAGAAGTCATGGTGGGCAAGGCACCGCCGCTGATAATCAAGGAAGCGCTCGAGTGGGTCAGCGCCCATCAAGTGCCGTTATTGGAGGATTGGAAACGATGTTACCCATGAAGCGACCGCGGCTGTTGGCCGTTCAGGCATTGCCGGAAAACCGTCTGGCGCTGACCTTTATCGATAGCCAACAACTCACACTCGATTTGAGCCGTGACCTGCAAGCCTATCCAGGGTTGCAGCCATTGCAGGCGCAGGATGCGTTTGAAGGCGCCGCGTTGGGCGATGATGGCTGGAGCGTCGAGTGGCCTGACCTGGACATCCAGATAGGGGCTGATACGTTGTATCTGGATGCGCTCGCTCAAAACTCTCCCGATGAAAACACGCGAACGTTCATTGAATGGCGCGCTCGCACCGGTTTGTCACTCAATCAGGCAGCGGAGGCGCTTGGGGTGAGTGCGCGGAGCATCACCCGATATAGTAGTGGCCGTGAAGCGGTGCCACGATCGTTAGCCTTGGCCTGTCTGGGATGGGATTTCTTGCAACAGCAATCAACGTCTACACGGGCCGCAGAAACAACGGGGCGCTATACCGTCACACGCAAACCTTAGCCCGCTTCCGGCTTCGGCTGCTCATAGCGCGCATTGAATGCCTGGATGAAACCATTGCGTAAAATCTGCAAAAACGCCTGAAACGCGCTGATATCCTGCCGATGCACATTGCCGCGCAGTTCCACTCGGGTTGCAAACTGGTTTTTGCCCTGGTTTTTCAACACGGTTTCGGAGCCGCCGACGATGGCCTCCCAGATGGACCGGAAGATCCCTTTGTCCTTGTTTTCCACGTCCTGTTGCCAGTTGAACACGTCGACGTCTTTGAGCAATGGTTTGATATAGCCCGTCAATTGGGCTTTTTTGGCTTGCGCTTCAATGACCACATCACCGTGGCCCGCATTGAAATCGAATTTGCCGTAGGCCGCGGCGAAATCGTTCATGCGTTTGAGTTCGATGTCCTTGGCGCGCAGGCGAAACTGGAAGTCTTCGAAATTGTTCAATGGGTCGAACGTTGCGTTGGTTTCCAGTGGCGCATGCCCCAGCAGCAGGGCTTTACCGTCGAAGCGGGCGTCTCGCTTGCCTTTAGTGTCGACCACGTTGGTCAGGTTATAGATGCTGGCGTTGACCTGCGTGGCGTTCATGTTCACCGGTGGCTTGGAGTTGAAGTTTCGAAAACTGAGCTTGCCGTCGTGGATCTGCACCTCATCCAGGGTTATGGGTAACAATTTGCCAAGTTGTGCGCGCCAGTCGGTGCCCTGACCGGTCTGAGAGTTCTGCTTATTGGCGCCGCCATCGACAAAGTTCACCTCGGGATTGAAGAACTGCACATGGGCCACCACCGCGTGGTCGTACCAGAGCGAGTGCCAACTGACCGCGAGGTCGATCAAAGGTGCGTTAACGAAAGGCACAGGGACCTTGCCGTCGACTTTGACGATTTTCAGTCCGTTGATTTTGTAGGCGCCGCGCCACAGGGCCAGGTCTACGTCCGTGATCTGCCCGCTGTAGTCACCCATATTCGCCAGTTTGTCGTTCAGGTAGTTGCGCACCATGTAGGGCAGGGCGATGTGCAGGGCAATCAGGAGCACAACGAGGCCGACGAAGATCCACAGGGGCCAGCTGTATCGACGTTTCATGGTGGCAAATCTCTGGCGATGTAAAACCATTGACTGCGCTGACAGCCGGACGTTCGACCTGACTGGACGCCCAAGGGCAAGAGGCTTACCTTGATGCGCTAATTCCATGCTGTAGCTAAGGACCCAGTCATGAGCCGTATCTTCGCTGACAACGCCCACTCCATCGGCAATACGCCTTTGGTGCAGATCAACCGCATCGCCCCGCGCGGCGTGACCATCCTGGCCAAGATCGAAGGGCGCAACCCCGGTTACTCGGTCAAGTGCCGGATTGGCGCGAACATGATCTGGGATGCCGAGAGCAGCGGCAAACTCAAGCCTGGCATGACCATCGTCGAACCCACCTCTGGCAATACCGGCATCGGCCTGGCATTTGTTGCCGCAGCACGTGGTTACAAGCTGATGCTGACCATGCCGGCGTCCATGAGTATCGAACGGCGCAAAGTGCTCAAGGCACTCGGCGCCGAACTGGTGCTGACCGAACCGGCCAAGGGCATGAAAGGCGCGATTGAAAAAGCGGGTGACATCGTTGCCAGCGATCCGGCCAAGTACTTCATGCCGGCGCAGTTCGACAACCCGGCCAACCCGGCCATTCATGAAAAGACCACCGGTCCGGAAATCTGGAACGATACCGACGGCGCGGTCGATGTGTTGGTGGCTGGGGTCGGAACGGGTGGAACCATCACCGGTGTTTCGCGGTATATCAAGAATACACAGGGCAAACCGATTATCTCGGTGGCCGTGGAGCCTGCTGTTTCACCCGTGATCAGCCAGGCCATCGCCGGTGAAGAAATCAAGCCGAGTCCACACAAGATTCAGGGTATCGGTGCCGGTTTTGTACCGAAGAACCTGGACCTGACGATGGTTGATCGGGTGGAGCTGGCCACTGACGACGAGTCCAAGGCCATGGCCCTGCGCTTGATGCAGGAAGAAGGGATTTTGTGCGGTATCTCGTGCGGCGCTGCCATGGCGGTCGCTGTCCGTCTGGCGGAAACCCCGGAAATGCAGGGCAAGACCATCGTGGTGATCCTGCCGGACTCCGGTGAGCGCTACCTGTCGAGCATGCTGTTCAGCGATCTGTTTACCGAACAGGAGAATCAGCAGTAACAGCGGCTGCGGCTAAGTAGCCATTGATAATGGACAGAGGACATCAGGTCAGCCTCCGTTCAGGGAACTTATGCTAAGAAGGGCTTTGTTGCGCAATCTTTAATACTGAATGTTGCGACGGGCGGGTATTTCCCAAGGTCGGGAATGTTTATCATGGCCGACTGCCACGTCGGGTAAAAGGCGTTGAGCAATGAGCCTATTCTCAAGGAGTCGTTGATGAGTTTTTCGTTTGCCGCGAAAACGTCGGTGTTGCTGCTATTTTTCTGCAGCACGCTCTATGTCCATTTGCGTGGCAAGGCGCGTCTGCCGGTCTTGCGTCAATTCGTCAACCACTCGGCTTTGTTTGCGCCCTACAACGCCTTGATGTACCTGTTCTCCGGCGTGCCATCCAAACCCTATCTGGACCGCAGCAAGTTTCCGGAACTGGACGTACTCAAGGACAACTGGGAAGTCATCCGCGACGAGGCCATGCACCTGTTCGACGAGGGTTACATCCGCGCTGCCGAGAAGAATAACGACGCCGGTTTCGGTTCGTTTTTCAAGAAAGGCTGGAAGCGTTTTTACCTCAAGTGGTATGACAAACCACTGCCATCGGCCGAAACCCTGTGCCCGAAAACCGTGGCGTTGGTCAGCAGCATTCCCAACGTCAAGGGTGCAATGTTCGCGCTGTTGCCGGGTGGCAGTCACCTCAATCCGCACCGTGATCCGTTTGCCGGTTCCTTGCGTTATCACCTGGGGCTGTCGACCCCCAACTCCGATGATTGCCGCATCTTTGTGGATGGCCAGGTATACGCCTGGCGCGATGGCGAAGACGTGATGTTCGATGAGACTTATGTGCATTGGGTCAAGAACGAAACCGAGAAAACCCGGGTGATCCTTTTCTGCGATATCGAACGTCCGTTGAGCAACCGCGTCATGACCCGCATTAACCGCTGGATCAGCAGTCAGCTCGGTCGCGCCACAGCACCTCAAAACCTTGATGATGAACGCGTCGGCGGGATTAACCGGGCGTATGCCTGGAGCAAGAATTCCAGCGACAAGTTCAGCGGCGTGATCAAAAAGTGGAAACGTCGCAACCCCAAGGCCTACCGCGTGCTGCGGCCGGTGTTGGCGGTGGTGGTGCTGACGTTGTTGGGGTATTGGTTGTTTGGGTGAGACCCGTCAAGAAATGAAAAACCGCTCCCTGGAGCGGTTTTTTTTCGCCTTTTTCAAGGGCGTCCTGCGAGTAGGCTCGGTTCGTCGCCTTCGGTGCCCGTGACAAGTATCTGTAAGAGACGCCGCTGACTGGCAGTCAGTTCTACAGCGATGGTCTTGTCTTCAGTAGTGCGCGAGCTTTTCCTTGTGGCGGACCTCTTGATGACTTTGCGCATATTCCCTCCGTGGCTGGTTACTAATTGAACAATTGTCACGATACAAGGTGCTCCAATGTTTTGACAAGCCGGCCTTCTGTGTCGAAGTCAAAGCCAAGCTCCTGATAAATTGATACCGCACCTTCCTGAGGCTCCTGAACTTCGAGGAATCGGCTGCCGATGATTTTTGCGTAGTGTTCAATGGCAATCATCGACAGTGTCGCCACGCGATTTTTCAATGGATGTGCTTCCTTTGGACGCCCCTCCAGTCGCACGATGCGGATTCGCAACCGACTTTTGTTTGGATTCGCGAAGCACATTCCACAGAGTTCGTCCTCGAACCAGATGGCAATATCCAGAGCCAATGGCTCTCGAGCTTTCCATCCAACAACGTCGCCCCACGAAAAATGTGGATGTTCCCAATGCTCGAAAGCACCCAGTGCCTGCGCGTTGATCGCTTCGAAGCGCACCCTGGATAAATCGAGGGCGGTTGGGCCGGCTAGTTCCAGTTCATGTTGAAGCTGGGAAGTACTAGCGGCAGCCAGCTTTCGAGCCCTTGATTTATACAACTGATACCGCAGACACGTCCGTTCCCTTGGCATGTGATCTCTTGCATTCCCTGTCCTCCCAACGCGGGCGATTCCCTTTCACTCAGAGTAAGCAGCACTTCTCCGGCTGTCGTTACTGGCCCTTTGTCCAGGTCATTGCAATCTATGTCAGTCGCTGGTTATAGTCGGCGCACGGTGATTTCCAGCCCACCGTCAACCTCATCAAAAAAGATCAGCCCATGCCTGCATCCCACATCAACGCGGTAGTCGATTCAGCGGTCAACGCTGTCGTGGTGCCGTGCGGGAATCAGCAGCCTGTGCAGATCAGTCATTACCCCCCACCTGTCAGTAACACACCGGTGTGTGCAGTCGTATCGCCGCCGGGTGTTGGCATTTCGGGCTGATCAGCGTCTCTTTGCTGTTCCCCTGTGCCCCCAGAAAAAACAACTGAATTTCAGCTTCGGCTGAGTTGGCTTTTTGCCTGACTACAGGTGGTTTTCATGTTTGTCCTTTCGAAAAAAACCGCGCTCGCGGCGGCGTCCACGAGCCTGTTCGTCCTGCTGTGGAGCAGTGGGGCGATCTTCTCCAAATGGGGCCTGGCCCACGCGTCACCGTTTGCCTTTCTGTTGTTTCGCTTCGTGATTGCCTTGTGCGGTCTGGTGTTGCTGGTGCCGTTGCTCAAGCTGAAGTTGCCCAAGGGCGGTAAGCCGATGCTGTATGCGATGGCCACGGGCATGGTGTTGCTGGGGGCTTATCAGATTTTCTATCTGCTGGCCCTGGACCTGAAAGTCACGCCGGGTGTGATGGCGACCATCATGGGTGTACAGCCCATTCTGACGGTGGTCATCATGGAGCGTCAGCGCTCCATCAGCCGGATGTTCGGTCTGGCATTGGGGCTGACCGGATTGATCATGGTGGTGTATCAGGGCATCGGTCTGGCCGGCATGTCACTGGCCGGCATGCTCTACGGCTTGCTGGCGCTGGCGAGCATGACGTTCGGCTCGATCATGCAGAAGCGCATCACCGACAATCCTCTGGGCACTTTGCCGGTGCAGTACCTGGCGGGGCTGTTGCTGTGCGGGATCTTCGTACCGTTCCAGCCGTTTCATTTCGAACAGAGCACAGGTTTTATCGTGCCGGTGTTGTGGATGGGGCTGGTGGTGTCGGTGCTGGCGACGTTGCTGCTGTATCGCCTGATCGCCCGGGGCAATCTGGTGAATGTCACCAGTCTGTTTTACCTGGTGCCGGCGGTAACGGCGGTGATGGACTATCTGATTTTCGGCAACAGGCTGGCGGCGTTGAGCCTGCTGGGCATGCTGCTGATCATCGTCGGCTTGGTGTTTGTGTTCCGTAAGACAGCGTAAACACCCAAAGGCCCGGAGCATTGGCTCCGGGTCTTTTTATTTGGCCAGCGCATGCTCGGCCCGTACCGAATTCATGAACGCCTGCATCGCCGATGATTGAATGCGATGGCGGCGGGTGATGAGCCCGTAGGGTGGCAGCCGCGCTTCGAACTTGATCGGCAGTATGGCGAGCAGATCACGACCGGGATAATCCTCAACCACCGACACCGGTGTGACGCCGAGCATGTCGGTTTGCTGGACCAGGGAGAGCAAGGTCATGATCGACGTGGTTTCGACGATGCTGCTGGGGATATCGACCCGCGCGTTGTGAAACACCTGATTGATGATGGCGCGCATCGGGCTGGGATGCTGTTGCAGTACCCAGGTCATGTGCTGCAGCTCCGCCCAGCTCAGTTGTTTTTCCTGCGCCAGTGGGTTTTTCGCGCCGGCGATCACGCACAACGCTTCTTCACCGAGGCTGTCAAACAGCAACTCTTCGGCGCGTGCACCGGCCGGAATCCGCCCCAGCACGATATCCAGTTGATCCTGCAAAAGCGCCTGGACCAACACGTCGCTGGTATCGACCTGGATGCTCATGGACAGTCGGGGATGGCTTTGTTTCAGCGTGGCGATGGTGCGAGTCAACAGCCCCGACGCCAGTGCCGGAATCGCACCGACCGCGACTCGCCCCAGGTTGCCGGATTCCAGTGCCACCAGTTCTTCACGCATGCCGCTGAGTTCGGCAAACACCATGCGCGCGTAGTAAATAACGGTTTCCCCGAACGCGGTAGAGCGCATGCCCCGTGGCAGGCGTTCGAACAGTTCGACACCGAGCAAGTCCTCGGCTTCGTGGAGCATCTTGGTCGCGGCCGGTTGAGTCATGCCGATATGGTCGGCCGCGCGGCGCAACGAGCCGAACTCCTGCAACGCCAGCATCAACCGCAGTTGGCGCAGGCGCAGGCGACTGTGGATCACATTGGCAGCAGGAATTCGGGTCATGGGCCGTGGCTCGCTGGGAAGTCTGCGGCAAGCCTGCCAACAAATGTCAGGCGTTGCCAGCATTGCCGTGTCACAGCACCGATTTGGGTTTGGCGACGTGGGATTTGCGCAGGCCCATCAGGCCGCCCAGCGCCTTGGAAATCAGTGGCCAGAACAGCATCAGCAACGCCGCCGTGGTCAGGCTACCCACTAGCGGGTTGGACCAGAAGATCCCCAAATGGCCATCGGAAAACAGCATCGACTGACGGAACGCATCTTCAGCCTTGTCCCCCAACACGGCGGCGAGTACCAGTGGCGCAATCGGATAACCGAGTTTCTTGAACAGATAACCCAGCGCGCCAAAGCCCAGCATCAGCACCACGTCGAAGAACGAGTTGTGTACCGAGTAGGCACCGATGGCGCAGACCATGATGATGATCGGCGCAATGATCGAAAACGGAATCCGCAGGATCGAGGCAAACAGCGGCACGGTGGCCAACACCACGATCAGGCTGACCACGTTGCCCAGGTACATGCTGGCGATCAGGCCCCAGACAAAATCATGCTGTTCGACGAACAGCGTCGGGCCAGGGTGCAGGCCCCAGATCATCAAGCCGCCGAGCATCACCGCTGCCGTGGCCGAGCCGGGAATGCCCAGGGTCAGCATCGGCAGCAGGGCGCTGGTGCCCGCCGCGTGGTCGGCGGTTTCCGGAGCGATCACGCCTTCGAGTTCACCTTTGCCGAAATTCTCGCGGTTCTTCGAGAATCGCCGCGCCAGGCTGTAGCTCATGAACGACGCAGCAGTCGGGCCGCCGGGGGTGATGCCCATCCAGCAACCGACCAGCGTGCTGCGCACAATCGTCCACCAGTAGCGCGGCAGCTTTGCCCAGGTGCGCAGAATCACCATCGGCGTGATGCGCGCATGCTCGCCGCGAAACACCAGGCCTTCCTCGACGGTGCAGAGGATTTCACCAATACCGAACAGACCGATCACCGCCACTTCGAAACTGATGCCCGTCATCAAGATTGGCTGGTCGAAGGTCAGGCGCAGGTTGCCGGACACCGTGTCCATGCCGACCGCCGCCATGGCAAAACCGATCATCATCGCGACCACGGTTTTCAGCGGCGGGTTCTTGCTCATGCCGATGAAGGTACAGAACGCCAACAGGTACACCGCGAAGAACTCCGGCGAGCTGAACGACATGGCGAACGCGGCAATCCTGGTCGACAGGAATGTCAGCAGCAACACCCCGGCCAATGCGCCAATCAGCGCGGAACTGAATGCGGCAGTCAGGGCTTCGGCGGCGCGGCCTTCACGGGCCATAGGGTAACCGTCGAACGTCGTCGCCACCGATGAGGGCTCACCGGGAATGTTGAACAGGATCGAAGTGATCGAGCCGCCGAACAGCGCGCCCCAATACATGCACGACAGCAGAATGATCGCCGACACCGGCGACATGGTGAACGTCAGCGGCAGCAGCAACGCCACGCCATTGGGGGCGCCGAGGCCGGGCAACACGCCGACCAGAATGCCCAGCAGTACGCCGATCACCATCAGGCCGATGTGGCCCGGGGTCAGGATCAGGTTCATGCCTTGCAGCAGGGAATCGAACTCGCTCATTTGAAATTTCTCCCGGCCAGGGCAATCCAGTCGCCCATCGGGCCGGCATCCAGCGGGACCTTGAACCACAGCGCGAAAATCAGGTAGCTGGCGAGCACCGCGCCCAGTGACACCGTGCCGATCATCAGTTTGCCGTACGGTTTGACGCGGACCTTGTCACGCCACATGAACCAGGCAATGAAACAGGCCGAGGCCACGTAGATGCCAGTGAACGGCATGGCAGCGACGAACAGCGCAATCGGGATGAACACCGACAACACTTGCTTGAACGCGCTGCGGCTGACGAACGAAACGCTCAGGGCTTGCCAGCGCACCACGGTCAACACGCCGTTGCCGACACTGGCGGCGCTCAACAGCAGGCCAATGTAAAAGGGGAAGTAACCCGGCTCAGGGCCGGAATCGCCCCAGCCGATACCTTGTTCGACGCTGCCAAACATCACCACCGCGCCGATCAGCGTGGTGAAGAGTGTCAGGCCGAGCTCGACCCAGCGGTTGCCGACCAGCGCCGGTGAATCCGAATTTTGGGACATGAAAACACCTCCAGCAGATGACGGCCGTGCGCGTGCGGACGGCCGTTGGCGACTCAGTTTTTCAGCCAGCCGGCTTCTTTAAACACCGGGGTCACGCGGGCGGTGTCCTTCTCAATGTAGGCGGTCAGTGGCTCACCTTCGAGGAAGGTCGGTACCAGCGCGTTCTGCTTCACGTACGCCTTGAACTCCGGCGTCTCGGTGACTTTGCGCATCAGCTCAACATAGAACGCGCGCTGTTCGGCAGTGACGTCGCCCGGCATGAACACGGTGCGCGGGAAGCGGTACTGATCGATGCCCAGGCCTTCTTCGTGACAGGTCGGCACGTCGGCCCAGGATTTGTCACCGGCAACTTTCTCGGTGTAGTTCATGCGCTCTTTACTGAAGACACACAGCGGCTCGACCTGGTCGCCGCGCCATTGGCTGATGCTTTCGCTGGGATTGTTGACGTTGGCGGCGATGTGTTTGCCGGCCAGTTGGGTCGCGGCTTCACTGCCGCTCTTGAACGGGATGTAGACGAGTTTGGCGTCGTTGGTCTGGTTCAGCAGCAGGGTCAGGGTCTGGTCGACATCCTTGGACTGGCTGCCGCCCATGCGCAGGTTCGACGGGTCGGCCTTGACCGCGGCGTAGAAGCCCTTGGCGTCCTTCCATGGCGCGTCTTTGTAGCTCCAGAGAATGAAGTCATCCTCGGCTACGGCGGCGACAGGCGTCAGTTCCTGCCATTGGTAACCGAGCTTGGACACCAGCGGCAACAGGTAGATGTTGTTGGTGCCGATCACCAGTTTTTCCGCGTCGCCCTTGTTCATTTTCAGGTCGAGAAAGGCTTCGGCACCATTGCCACCGCCCTTGTTCAGGACGATGGTATTCACATCGAGAAACTTGTGGGTGGTGATGATCGACTGGATCAGGCGACCGAGTTGGTCAGTGCCGCCGCCGGGACCACCCGCGACGACGATTTCGACGTTTTTGTCCGGCTGCCAGGCAGCGTTGGCGAGAGCGGGAAGGGCGCCTGCGGCGATCAGTGTGCAGCCGAGAAACAAACGGGAGGTGCGACGGACGAATGCATTTCGCATGATGGAAGGGCCTCGTTTTTGTAGTTGTTATGAGTGGCTTGTCGATGCTCGATTGCTGCAAGCCTGGCCTGAGTGTGTGAAGCCTCAGGGCCCGCGTCTAGTCAAAACAATACATACACCGATAGCCTGGGGTTATAGGTCTGGGCAGTGAAAGTGGCAGCTGAGGCGCCAGGCTGTGCGCCAGAGCGGTTTTCGAGGAAAGCCGAAAGGGCCGCTGCCCGTTGAAAGCTGCCTGAAAGCAGGGCATGCCATAACTCGTGGCTATCGCCTGATTTCAAGTTTTGATTAGACGGTTATCACTGAGCCTTCGATAGTGCTCACCAACGCCGCCACGCAGCGGCATGTCGTCACCACAAGAATAATAAATCGAGGTACGCACCATGGCTCGTCCCAGTGCTTCCCTGCATCTGCACAACTCTGGTGTTCAATCAGCAGGTGTTCAATCAACGGCAGCGGCTGTCCCGCTCTCCGGTGCGAGCAAAGCCAGCAGCGTACGCTGGCGGATCTTTGCGATCATTTTTGCGTTGACCATGGTCAACCTGATCGACCGGGTGTCGCTGTCCATTGCGATGCCGACCATTGCCCATGAGTTTTCCCTGTCGCCAAGCCTGCAAGGGCTGATCCTCAGCAGCTTCTTCTGGGCGTATGCGCTGTTGCAGATTCCCGGCGGCTGGCTGATTGACCGTTTCGGTCCGCACCGGGTGATCAGTTGGTCCACGGGGTTGTGGGGGACTTTCCAGGTCATCGCGGCTTTTGCCACGGGCGGCGTGTCGCTGCTGTTCGCCCGCGTCGCACTCGGTGCCGCCGAGGCGCCCTTGTTTCCCTCCGGCGGCAAACTGATTTCTCTGTGGCTGGCGCCGAGTGAGCGCAGTCGCGGCGCGGTGTTGATGGACAGTGGCAGCCCGTTGGGCGTGGCCGTGGGTGGTTTGATCATTGCCTACCTGATTGCTTCGCTGGACTCGTGGCGCCTGGCCTTCGTGATTGCCGGCATCGCCACTCTGGTACTGGCATGGCTGGCGCGGCGTTATCTGCGCGATGACCCGGCCACGCATCCACAAGTGAATGCCCTGGAGCTGGAGAAGATCAACGCCGGACGCGCCACGCCGGCTGCCGAAGCCGCCCGTGCGCCGGTCAAGGGCCTGGGCATCGCGGCCCGTTCACTGACGGGGCTGCTGATCGGTCGCGCCAGTTGGGCGATGGTCTATTTCGGCTTGCTGACCTGGGGCCCGAGTTACCTGGCGCAGGCTCGCGGCTTCGATATCAAGGGCATTGGCGCGGCGACGTTCGTGATTTTCATCTGCGGTGCGTTGGGGTCGTTGACCGGTGGTTTCCTCTGCGACGGTCTGATTCGCAAAGGTGTGAGCCGCGGTGTGGCGGTCAAGAGTCTGCTGGCGTTTTCCGGTGTCGTGGCGTTGGGAGCGTTCCTGTTGCTGCCGACCCTGAGCGATCCTTTTGCCGCCGTGGCGTTGCTGGCCATGACGGCGTTTTTCCTGATGTGGGGCAGTCTTTACTGGAGCTTTCCGGCATTGCTGGCAGCCCCGGCCAGGGTCGGTTTGATCGGCGGCGTGATGAACATGGCCGGCAGCACGGGCGGTATCGCGGTGCCGATTCTGGTGGGCGTCATTGTGCAAATGGCCGGCGGTTTCGCGCCGGTGCTGGGGTTCTTTGCAGCGTGCTCGGCGGTCTTCGTGTTGGCCACATTGTTTATCAGCCTGGATGAGGTGCGTCATGACTAAGGTGTGGGACGGCCCGATCGTAGACGCGCATCACCATTTCTGGGACCCGGCGATCAATGACCATCCTTGGTTGGCGCCTGAGGCCAACATCCCATTTCGCTACGGTGATTACAGCGCGATCAAGCGTCGCTATTTTCCCGATGACTACTTCGCCGATGCCGGTGCCCATAACGTCGTGCAAACGGTGTATGTCGAGACCGAATGGAACCCGCAAGACCCGATTGGCGAAACCCGTTTCATCGAGGGACTGGCCGCTCGCTATGGCGTGCCGAACGCGATCGTCGCACAAGCCTGGCTCGACCATCCGGACGCCATCGCAGTGCTGACCGAGCAAGCGAATTTCAAGTGCGTGCGCAGCGTGCGCCACAAACCCGGCGGCCCGATCGCGCCGGAGCAGGTTGGGCACATGCGTAGCTTGATGAGCGACGAACACTGGCGCCGCAGCTACGCCGTGCTCGAAGGCCTGGGCCTGCATTTCGACCTTCAGACCCCCTGGTGGAATTTGCACGAAGCTGAACGCCTGGCCCGGGACTTTCCCGGCACCACGCTGATTCTCAACCACGCCGGATTGCCCAACGACCGCAGTGCCGAAGGCCTCGCAGGTTGGCGCCTGGCGATGGCGCGGCTGGCGCAATGGCCAAATGTGCAGGTGAAAATTTCCGGCCTGGGGCAGGGCGGTCAGCGTTGGCGCGCCAAGGACAACGCCTGGATCGTGCGCGAAGTCATAGCGATGTTCGGCTGCGACCGCGCGATGTTCGCCAGCAACTTCCCCGTGGACAGCCTGTGCGGCTCGTTCGACGACATCTATAGCGGTTTCAAATCCATCGTTGCCGATTTTCCGAGTGCCGATCAGCAACGTCTTTTCTACAGCAATGCGCAGCAGGTTTATCGCTGCGAGCCTTGCGCCATTGACCGGACATGGCCCGAACCCTTGAGGAGTGAAGCATGAACAAAACCACCATCGCGATGGTCCTGGGCGACCCGGCGGGCATCGGCCCGGAACTGATCGCACGCCTGCTCGCCGAACCCCAGGTGCGCAGTCAGGCCAATGTGATCCTGATCGCCGACGAGGCAGAAATGCGTCGCGGCATGCGCATCGCCGGGATGGAGTTTCCTTACCGTCGCGTGGAGTCGCTGGAGCAACTGTCGTTCGTCGATGACACGCCGCTGTTCTATGACTATCGCGGCGACACGGTCGGCGAATTCGCACGCAGTGAAGCCAGTGACATCGGCGGTCGCTACAGCCTCGATACCCTGGAGAAAGCCTTGCGCCTGACCGAGGCCGGTATCACTGATGCCGTGCTGTTCGGGCCGCTGAACAAGACCTCGCTGCACATGGCCGGCATGGCCCACAGCGATGAATTGCATTGGTTCGCCGAACTGCTGGATTTTCACGGGCCGTTCTGTGAGTTCAACGTGCTCGACAATCTCTGGACGTCACGCGTGACCTCCCACGTCGCCTTGGCCGATGTGCCGGGCCTGCTCAGCCAGGCGCGGGTGGTGGAAGCGATTCAGTTGATCGACACCGCGCTCAAGCGCAATGGCCTGGAAAAGCCGCGCATCGGCGTGTGTGGATTGAACCCGCACAACGGCGACAACGGTTCGTTCGGACGCGAAGAACTGGACATCATCGGCCCCGCCGTGCGGACCGCTCAGGCGTTAGGGATTGCGGCGGAAGGGCCGTACCCGGGGGACACGATTTTCCTCAAGGTGCAGGGCGATGCCAGTGCCTTCGACGCGGTGGTCACGATGTATCACGACCAGGGCCAGATCGCGATCAAGTTGATGGGGTTCTCTCGTGGGGTGACGGTGCAGGGCGGGTTGCCGATTCCGATTACCACCCCGGCGCATGGCACCGCATTTGATATCGCGGGGCAGGGCAAGGCGAATGTCGGGGCGATTCGCCAGGCGTTCGAGATTGCGTGCCGGATGGGCACCAACAACTACTGATCCCTGATCTCAATATCATAAATCCCCTGTCCACCCTGGACCCTGTGGGAGCGGGCTTGCCCGCGATGGCGGTCTGACAGTCACTACCATAGTGTCTGTACTAGCCTGATCAACCGCTATCGCGGGCAAGCCCGCTCCCACAGTTGTTTGTGTGTGGTCGATAACTTTATCTATCTGAAAAACACTTTTAGCGATCACCCCAGGTTATCGCCGGATACGCATAAGTGATTATCCGCGCCCCCCGAGCGCTGGCTAAAGTCGCTCCATCGAATGCCCGGAACCCGCCCCCAAGCGGCTCTGCGTACACGACCTGACAACTACAAGAAGCCGGCAGCGCAAGGAACTGTATTCATGAAAATCAAAGCAATCCGTACCCGCGTTTTTGAGTGGAAAGGCAAAGTCGTTCCGCCTCAGGCGCACTTCTGCACTAACGCCAGCGACATCCTGTTCGAGCGTGGCGACGCCATGGGCTCGTTCCGTTTTCACGGCTGGCTGGTGGTGGAAGTCGAGACCGATACCGGTCTGGTCGGCATCGGTAACTGCGCCCTCGCGCCACGTGTGGCCAAGGAAATCATCGACACCTACCTGGCACCGATTGCAATCGGCGAAGACCCGTTCGACAACGAATACATCTGGCAGAAAATGTACCGTCAGAGCCACGCGTGGGGGCGCAAAGGCATCGGCATGGCGGCGATCTCGGCGATCGACATCGCCATATGGGACATCATGGGCAAAGCCGTGAACAAACCGGTGTTCAAGTTGCTCGGGGGACGCACCAAGGAAAAAATCTGGACCTACGCCTCCAAGCTCTACGCCAACGACAACCTCGACCTGTTCCTCGAAGAAGCCCAGGGTTATCTGAATCAGGGGTTCACCGCGCTGAAGATGCGCTTTGGCTACGGCCCGAAAGACGGCCCGGCGGGCATGCGCAAGAACATCGAGCAAGTGCGCGCGTTGCGCCATCTGGCGGGCCCCGACGTCGACATCATGCTCGAGTGCTATATGGGCTGGACCCTGGAATATGCGCGGCGCATGTTGCCCAAACTCGCCGAATTCGAACCGCGTTGGCTCGAAGAACCGGTGATCGCCGACGACATCGAAGGCTACATCGAGCTGAAAAAAATGGGGATCATGCCAATCTCCGGCGGCGAGCACGAATTCACCTCATACGGTTTCAAAGACCTGCTGGAGCGCCGCGCCGTCGACGTGATCCAGTACGACACCAACCGCGTTGGCGGCATCACCGCCGCACGTAAAATCAACGCCATGGCCGAAGCCTGGTCGGTGCCGGTCATTCCTCATGCCGGGCAGATGCACAACTATCACCTGACCATGTCCACCACCGCCTCGCCGATGGCCGAGTTCTTCCCGGTATTCGACGTCGAAGTCGGCAACGAACTCTTTTACTACGTATTCAAGGGCGAGCCTCAACCGGTCAACGGTTACATCCAGCTCGACGACAACACGCCGGGCCTGGGCCTGGAAATCTCCGATGAATACCTGAGTGACTTCAACATCATCGAGTGACCTTGAGGCGTCGCATGCCTGCGGCGCCATCCCCGACTTTCTGGAGGCCGTCATGCGCCTGATTCAATTTGAAAACACCGCCGGGCAGCGCCAGGTTGGCCTGGTTGATGCGGCACAGATTCAGGTGCTGCGCGACACCCGCAACACTCGCGAACTGGCGCTCGCGGCGATCCGCGGCCAGCGCAGCCTGCAAGAAGAAGTGGCCCTGCGCGGCACCGAGCCCGGCCCGGACTATGCGCAGCTATTGCGCCAAGGCAGCGTCCTGCCGCCGCTGGACCACGAAGACCCGGCCCATTGCCTGATCAGCGGCACCGGCCTGACTCACCTGGGCAGTGCTTCGGCGCGGGACAAAATGCACCAGCATGACGGCGCAGTCGAAGCCGGCATGACGGACACCATGCGCATCTTCAAGTGGGGTCTTGAGGGCGGCAAACCGGCGGCCGGTGAGGTGGGCGCGCAACCGGAGTGGTTCTACAAAGGCGACGGCAGCATCGTCGTGCGCCCCGGCGCGGACTTCCCGGTGCCGCCGTTCGCTGAAGATGCCGGTGAGGAACCGGAGCTGACCGGCCTCTATGTCATCGGCGATGACGGCCAGCCGTATCGCGTCGGTTATGCGCTGGGCAACGAGTTCTCTGACCATGTGATGGAACGGCGCAATTACCTGTACCTCGCGCATTCGAAGTTGCGTTGCTGTTCTTATGGGCCGGAACTGCGCATCGGTGAGTTGCCCAAACACCTGGCAGGTACCAGCCGGATCAAGCGCAACGGCGAAACGATCTGGGAGAAGGAGTTTCTCAGCGGCGAAGACAACATGTGCCATAGCCTCGCCAACCTTGAATTCCACCACTTCAAATATGCGCAGTTTTTGCACCCTGGCGATGTCCATGTGCATTACTTCGGCACCGCCACGTTGTCGTTTGCCGATGGGGTCAAAACCCGGCCGGGGGATCGTTTCCAGATCAGCCTCGACGAGTTCGGCGCGCCTTTAGTCAACGGTATCGGCGAAAGTGCCCAGCCATTGGCTATCGGTCAGGTTCGTGCGCTTTGAGTGTTCAAAAGGAAAGCCTCATGACATTGCCACTCGGACACAACTACATCGGCGGTCGCCGCAGCGCCAATGGGACCTTGCACCTGCAAAGCCTTGATGCGACGACCGGCGAGCCGCTGCCGGGCACCTTCATTCAGGCGTCGGAAGCCGAAGTGTCTGCCGCCGCCCAAGCAGCGGCTGCCGCTTACCCGATCTACCGAAGCCTGAGCGCGGAAAAACGCGCACGATTCCTCGAGGCCATCGCCGATGAAATCGATGCACTCGGTGACGATTTTGTCGCCACCGTTTGCCGCGAAACCGCACTGCCCACAGGGCGTATCCAGGGTGAGCGCGCACGCACCAGCGGCCAGCTGCGGTTGTTCGCCAAGGTTCTGCGTCGCGGGGATTTCTACGGTGCACGAATTGATCGGGCACTGCCGGACCGCCAGCCGTTGCCGCGTCCGGACCTGCGTCAGTACCGCATCGCTTTAGGGCCAGTCGCCGTGTTCGGCGCGAGTAACTTTCCACTGGCGTTTTCCACCGCCGGTGGCGATACCGCTTCGGCATTGGCCGCCGGTTGTCCGGTGGTGTTCAAGGCTCACAGCGGTCACATGGCAACGGCTGAGTGGGTAGCGGACGCCATCATCCGGGCGGCCGAACGCACCGAAATGCCAGCCGGCGTGTTCAACATGGTCTACGGCGGGGGCGTCGGTGAGTGGCTGGTCAAACACCCTGCGATTCAGGCCGTGGGCTTCACCGGTTCGCTCAAGGGCGGCAATGCCCTGAGCCAGCTGGCCGCGTCCCGGCCGCAGCCGATCCCGGTGTTTGCCGAGATGTCGAGCATCAACCCTGTGTTCTTGTTGCCCGAAGCGCTTGCGGTACGCGGTGAGCAAATCGCTGCGCAACTGGCCGGTTCGGTGACGCTGGGGTGTGGTCAGTTTTGTACCAATCCGGGGTTGGTCATTGGCCTGCGTTCGCCGCAGTTCAGCTCCTTCCTGGAAACTTTTTGCGCGAGCATGAACCAGCAACCGGCGCAAACCATGCTCAACGTCGGTGCCCTGGTCAGCTATAGCCGAGGGCTCGCGGAGTTGCACGAACATCCGGGGCTGACGCACCTGGCAGGCAGACGGCAAGCGGGCAATCAGGCGCAACCGCAGGTATTCAAGGCTGATGTCAGTCTGTTGCTCAAGGGCGATGAACTGCTTCAGGAAGAAGTCTTCGGGCCGACGACTATCGTCATCGAGGTGGAAGACCAGGCGCAGTTGGCGGCGGCGTTGCACGGATTGCGCGGGCAATTGACGGCGACGCTGATTGGTGAGGCCGGGGAGTTGCTGGAATACCGCTGGCTGGCCGAGTTGCTTCAGGAAAAGGTCGGGCGGATTTTGCTCAACGGCTATCCGACCGGGGTCGAAGTGTGCGAGGCGATGGTGCATGGCGGGCCGTTCCCGGCCACGTCCGATTCGCGGGGAACGTCAGTGGGGACGCTGGCGATCGATCGATTCCTGCGGCCGGTGTGCTTCCAGAATTACCCGGATGCGATGTTGCCCGAGGCGTTGCAAAACGCCAATCCGCTGGGGATTCGGCGGTTGGTGGATGGGGAGGTTAGCGATTCACCTCTGTAGTGTCTGAACTGACGCCATCGCGGGCAAGCCCGCTCCCACAGTGATGGGTGTCGTGCACAGATTCTGTGTTCAATACCCAGCCCTGTGGGAGCGGGCTTGCCCGCGATGGCGTCATCAGCAGCACCACAAAATTACTGGGTTACCTTTTTGGCCGGTTTCAACACCAGCCACAACGCCGCCGCAATCAACACCCCGCCATAGATATGCGCCATGGACAGCGGCTCATCCAGCAACAACGCGCCCCACAACACCCCGAACGGCGGGATGAGGAAGGTCGTGGTCATCGACCTCACCGGCCCGATCGAGCTGAGCAAACGGAAGTAAATGACGTACGCCAGCGCCGTGCATCCCAGACCCAACCCCAGCAACGACAACCAGACATTCCAGCCACCCCAGCTCGCCGGCGGTTGGCTGATCGCGCTGTACCCGAACAACGGCAACAGAAACAGCGTCGCACCCAGCATGCTGCCCAACGCAGACAAACGGCTGTCGAGACCACCGGCCAGGTCCAGCCAGCGGCGGGCGAGAAAGCCGGCGAAGCCATAGCATGTCGTGGCCATCAGGCAGGCGAGGGCGCCCAACAGCAATTGCATGTCGAACGCCACCGGGCCCGCACGGGTCAGCACGCCAACACCGAGCAGCCCGAGAAACACCCCGCCGAGCTTGGCCGCGGTGAGCTTTTCATGGAAGAACAACCCACCGATCAGCACGCCCATCAGCGGCGTGGTGGCGTTGAAGATTGCGGAGTACCCGGCCGGCAACACTTGGGCGGCCACGGAATACAGGGTCGCCGGAACTCCGGAGTTGATCACCCCGAGCAACATCACGGTCTTGAGCTTGCCTTTGAAATCCCAGCTGATGCGCATCAGCGCGACAATCACCAGCAGGCCGACGGCGGCAATCGACACACGGAAAAAAGCCGTGGGGATTGTGCCAATCACTGGGGCGATGATGCGCATGAACAGAAAGCTCGCACCCCAAATGGCCGCCAGTGACAGTAAACGAACGATATCGACGGGGCTCACGGTGCACTCCTTCCTTGATCGGGACGAGAGTGTTGCCGAGCGCCCGATTGATGGCAACCGAAAAACGAGCAATCAATCCGGGCCGAAAATTACGCTTCTCCTCGACCCGGTTCACTGGCTAAGCTCAGGGCTCGAAAATTCCCGCAGAGGTCTCACCATGCCGCAGCAATGGCCAGCCGCCGATATCGCCCGAATGATCCTCGATGGCTTTGACGATTACCGCGAGCATTTCCGTCAGATTACCGACGGCGCCCGGGCCCGCTTCGAACAGGCCCAGTGGCAGGAGACGCAAATCGCGTCGGCGGCGCGGATCAATCTTTACGAAGAGAAAGTCGGCGAAACGGTCGAGCGCCTGCGCATCGCGTTTGACGCCGACACGTTGGATGTCAGTTGCTGGCCGCTGGTCAAAAGCGCGTACATCACGCTGATCGACCTGCGTTTCGACGATGAACTGTCCGAGACCTGGTACAACTCGATCTTCTGCGGCTTGTTCAGCCATGACCTGATCAGCGACGGCTGCATGTTCATCCACACCACCCGCCCAAGCCTGCGCCGGGCTCGCGCCGCGCAAACCCGCACCTACAAACCTCAGGGCCAGTTGTCCGGCATGCTCGCGAGCATTTTTGCCGACTACCGTTTCAGTGAGGATTACGCTGATCTGGCCGGCGACTTGAGCCGCCTCGAAGCGCAGTTGCGCGAGAATCTGCCGGACTGGGTGTGCAAGGACCCGGAATTGAGCGTCGAACTGTTTTCCTCGGTGCTCTACCGCAACAAAGGTGCGTACCTGGTCGGGCGCATCTACACCCAGGACGAACAGTGGCCGCTGGTGATTCCGCTGCTGCACCGTGAAGGCCGCGGGATTCAGATCGATGCGCTGATCACCGATGAAGCGGATGTGTCGATCATCTTCTCGTTCACCCGTTCGTATTTCATGGTCGATGTGCCGGTGCCGGCGGAGTTCATCGGTTTCCTCAAGCGCATTTTGCCGGGCAAGCACATCGCCGAGCTGTACACCTCGATCGGTTTCTACAAG
Organism: Pseudomonas sp. P1_F1_2; assembly: GCF_056405815.1. Lineage (NCBI taxonomy): Bacteria > Pseudomonadati > Pseudomonadota > Gammaproteobacteria > Pseudomonadales > Pseudomonadaceae > Pseudomonas > Pseudomonas sp. P1_F1_2. The sequence continues at coordinate 51,581 of NZ_JBFUBK010000097.1, forward strand.
CACGGCAAGTCCGAGTTCTACCGGGCGCTGATCAATCACCTGGCCAACACCGACGACCAATTCATCATGGCCCCCGGTGTGCGCGGCATGGTCATGAGCGTGTTTACCCTGCCGGGTTTCAACACCGTGTTCAAAATCATCAAGGACCGCTTCTCGCCCTCGAAGAACGTCGACCGCGCCACGGTGATCGAGAAATACCGTTTGGTCAAAAGCGTTGACCGCGTCGGGCGTATGGCGGATACCCAGGAGTTCGCCGATTTCCGTTTTCCGCTGAGCAAGTTCGATCCGGCGTGCCTGGAGGAATTGCTCGACGTGGCAGCCTCTACGGTGTCGCTCGAAGGCGACACCGTGTTGATTCGCCACTGCTGGACCGAACGACGGATGACACCGTTGAACCTCTACCTGGAAAACGCCAACGAGGCGCAGGTGCATGAGGCGCTGGAGGATTACGGCCTGGCGATCAAGCAACTGGCGGCGGCGAATATCTTTCCCGGCGACATGTTGCTGAAAAACTTCGGCGTCACCCGGCACGGTCGCGTGGTGTTTTATGAYTACGACGAAATTTGTTTCCTGACTGAAGCCAACTTCCGGCACATCCCGCAGCCGCGCACCCCGGAAGACGAAATGGCGTCCGAGCCCTGGTATTCGATCGGGCCGCTGGATGTGTTTCCCGAGGAGTTTCCGCCGTTCCTGTTTGCAGATTGGGGGCAGCGGCGCCTGTTTGATCAGCTGCATGGTGAGTTGTACAACGCCGATTATTGGAAAAGCCTGCAAGAGGCGATTCGGGCGGGGAAGGTGATTGATGTGTTCCCGTATCGACGCAAAGGCCTCGATAACGAATAACCAGACCCGCACGCCCGTAGCAGCTGTCGAGCCCCGGCGAGGCTGCGTTCGGCTGCGAAGCGGTCGTAAAATCAGCACACGCGGTGTTTCAGGTAAACCGGGGTAGTCCGAATGACGACTGCTTCGCAGCCGAACGCAGCCTCGCCGGGGCTCGACAGCTACGGAACCGAACGTCGGCGCTACAAGGGATCTCGTTCGTCCTTTAAATCTGCGACAATCGCCCCCCTGCGCCACTAGACGACTGAATTGCGTACCTGATGACCGACGAATCGCCCTCCATCGACAAACTGCTGAAAAACCTCGATCACGCCATGCTCGCCGACCGTCACCGGCTGCGGCGGCAGTTGCTTGAGCTGCGCAAGAAACCTGACGAGGCCAAGCTGGCCCTGTGGGTGACGCGCCTGCAGGCGTCCTGTGATCAGGTGTTGGCGCGACGCGCCAGCCTGCCGGTGATTCGTTACGACGACAGCCTGCCCATCGCCGCCAAGCGCGACGAAATCAAGGAAGCGCTGCTCAAGCATCAGGTGCTGATCATTGCCGGCGAAACCGGCTCGGGTAAAACCACTCAGTTGCCGAAGATCTGCCTGGAAATCGGTCGCGGCCAGCATGGCCTGATCGGCCACACCCAGCCCCGTCGAATTGCGGCGCGCAGCGTCGCCAGCCGGGTCGCCGAAGAATTGGCGACGCCGCTGGGCGCGCTGGTCGGCTATCAGGTGCGGTTCGAGGACCAGAGCGATTCCAACACCCTGATCAAACTGATGACCGACGGCATCCTGCTGGCGGAAACCCAGAATGACCGCTACCTCGAACGCTACGACACGATCATCGTCGACGAAGCCCACGAACGCAGCCTCAACATCGACTTCCTGCTGGGTTACCTGAAAACCCTGCTGCCGCGTCGCCCGGACCTGAAAGTCATCATCACCTCGGCGACCATCGACCTGGAGCGCTTCTCCAAGCATTTTGACGACGCGCCGATTGTCGAAGTCTCCGGCCGTACCTTCCCGGTAGAAACCTGGTATCGCCCGCTGACGCTGGAGCAGGACGAAGAGGGCAACCGCGTCGAAGATGACTTGACTGTGGACCAGGCGATCCTCGCCACCCTCGATGAAATCGCCGCGTTCGAACGCAGTGAGCGCAAGAGCCCCGGCGATGTGCTGGTGTTCCTGCCCGGCGAGCGCGAGATTCGTGACGCGGCCGACATGCTGCGCAAGGCCCAGCTCAAGCACACCGAAATCCTGCCGTTGTACGCACGGCTGTCGCCGGCCGAGCAACAGCGGATTTTTCAGTCGCACCCCGGACGCCGAGTCGTATTGGCGACCAACGTTGCCGAAACCTCGCTGACGGTGCCGGGCATTCGTTACGTGATCGACAGCGGCACCGCGCGCATCAGCCGTTACAGCTATCGCGCCAAGGTCCAGCGCCTGCCCATCGAAGCCATTTCCCAGGCCAGCGCCAACCAGCGGAAAGGTCGCTGTGGTCGGGTCGAGCCCGGTATCTGTATCCGCCTCTATGGCGAAGACGATTTCATCGGTCGTCCGGAATTTACCGACCCGGAAATCCTGCGGACCAACCTCGCCGCCGTGATCTTGCAGATGCTGCACCTGCGCCTGGGCGAGATCACCGATTTCCCGTTTATCGAACCACCTGACGGCAAAGCCATCAGCGACGGTTTCAACTTGCTGCAAGAACTCTCGGCCGTGGACCGCAACAGTCAGTTGACTCCGCTCGGGCGTCAATTGGCACGTTTGCCGGTGGACCCGCGCATGGGCCGCATGTTGCTGGAAGCAGCGAAACTCGGCAGTTTGCAGGAAGTGCTGATCGTCGCCAGCGCCATGTCGATTCAAGACCCGCGCGAACGTCCGCCGGAGCGTCAGCAAGCGGCGGACCAGGCGCACGCGCAGTGGAAAGACGTGGACTCGGACTTCGCCGGGCTGGTCAATCTGTGGCGTGGTTTCGAAGAACAACGCCAGGCGCTGACGGCCAGCCCGTTGCGCAACTGGTGTCGCAAGAACTTCCTCAACTACCTGCGCCTGCGCGAGTGGCGCGATTCTCACCGTCAGTTGAGCCTGATCTGCCGCGACATGCAGTTGCACATTAATAAAGAGCCGGCGGACTACCCGAAACTGCACAAAGCGGTGCTGGTGGGGCTGCTCAGCCAGATCGGCCAGAAAACCGAAGACGGCGATTACCTCGGCGCCCGCCAGCGACGCTTCTGGATTCACCCCTCGTCGGGGATCGGCAAGAAACGCCCGCAATGGCTGATGACCGCCGAACTGGTGGAAACCACCAAGCTTTACGCGCGCATGGTCGCCAAGATCGACGCCGACTGGATCGAACCGCTGGCCGGGCACCTGATCAAGAAAAACCACTTCGAACCGCACTGGGAGAAGAAGCGCGGCCAGGTCGTGGCGTTCGAGCAGATCACCTTGTTCGGGCTGATCGTGGTCGGTCGGCGGCCGGTGCATTACGGGCCGATTGACCCGGTGGTGTCCCGTGAGTTTTTCATTCGTGATGGCCTGGTGCGCGGCGAGATTCAATCCAAAGCCAAATGCCTGTCGGCCAACGCGCAGTTGCTGGAACAACTCGACGAACTGGAAGCCAAGGCCCGTCGTCGCGACATCCTCGCCGACGAAGAAACCCTGTTCGCCTTCTACGATGCACGGCTGCCGGCAGAGATCCACCAGACGGCGACCTTCGACAGCTGGTACCGGATCAACAGCCAGAAAGACCCGCAGTTGCTGATCATGCGCGAAGAAGACGTGCTGGCTCGCGAGGCCAGCGAAGTCACCGCCCTGCATTACCCGGACACGCTGCATATCGGCGATCTGGAGCTGGCGCTGAGTTACCACTTCGAACCCAATCATCCGCGCGACGGTGTGACCTTGCGGGTGCCGGCGCCGCTATTGCCGATGCTGCCGCCGGAACGTCTGGAATGGCTGGTGCCGGGTGTGATCGAAGCCAAGTGCATCGCGCTGGTGCGTAACCTGCCCAAGGCACTGCGCAAGAATTTCGTGCCGGTGCCGGACTTCGTCAAAGCGGCGTTGCAGCGCATGACGTTCGCCGAGGGCTCGTTGCCTCAGGCACTGGGCCGTGAATTGCTGCGCATGACCGGTGCGCGGGTCAGCGATGAAGCGTGGGCGGAGGCGTCGCAGCAGGTCGATAGCCATTTGCGCATGAACCTGGAAATCGTCGACGGCCAGGGCAAGTTCCTGGGCGAAGGACGTGATCTGGCGGAGTTGACCGCACGATTTGCCGAAGCCAGTCAGGCGGCGTTGGCGGTACCGCAAACCGCGAAAAGCCAGCAGCCGGTGGAGGCGAAAGTCTTTGCCGCCGTGGCCGAGAAAACCCAGCAAAAGATCGCCGGGCTGTCGATGACGGTTTATCCGGCGTTGGTGGAAGAGGGCGGCACGGTCAAGGAAGGTCGATTCTCGACGCCGGCCGAAGCCGAGTTCCAGCATCGCCGCGCCTTGCAGCGTTTGCTGATGCAGCAACTGGCCGAACCGGCGAAGTTCCTGCGCAGTAAGTTGCCGGGCCTGACTGAGCTGGGCCTGATGTACCGCGACATGGGGCGCGTCGATAGCCTGGTGGAAGACATTCTGCTGGCCAGCCTCGACAGCTGCATTCTCGACGGTGAAGACCCGTTGCCGCGCGACGGCGCCGGGTTGGCGGCGTTGGCCGAGCGCAAACGTGGCGGCTGGACTGAACACGCCGAGCGCCTGGCGAAGCTGACACTGGAAATCCTCAAGCTGTGGCATGGCCTGCAAAAGCGCTTCAAGGGCAAGATCGACCTGGCGCAAGCGGTGGCCCTGAACGACATCAAGCAGCAGCTCAGTCACCTGGTGTATCCGGGCTTCGTTCGGGAGACGCCGATGCAGTGGCTCAAGGAATTGCCGCGCTACCTCAAGGCAATCGAGCAGCGTTTCGAGAAGCTGGGCGCTCAGGTGCAGAAAGACCGGGTGTGGAGCGGCGAATTGTCCGGCCTCTGGACCCAGTACCAGACTCGCGCCAATAAACATGCCCAGGAAGGCAAACGCGATCCGCAGCTGGAGCTCTATCGCTGGTGGCTGGAGGAATACCGGGTTTCGCTGTTCGCCCAGCAATTGGGGACGAAGGTGCCGATTTCCGACAAGCGCCTGAATAAACAGTGGACCCAGGTCGAACCGTAGAACCCTCGGGTTGTAGGAGCTGAGCTTGCTCGCGATGGCGGCCTCAAGGACGCCATCGCCGGCAAGCCGTGCTCCTACCGATACGCCCTTGCGTTTGAGGAAGGTGCTTTATCCAGCAAAAGGCGCCAAATTCTAACGTTTATGGCAAACTTCGCGCCTATAAACACCGGCCCCACGGTTTTGAGCCTCTACGGCCGCGGGCAGGTCGGAATAAAGCGATGCCAGGTTTGCGTCCCCCGGATGGGAATAGACCCTTTGTGTGTTGGTACGTCGGTGCCAATGCTTTCTGCCTGAACAGATTAGAGAAACGACCATGCATAACGTCGTCATCAGCGGCACCGGCCTGTACACCCCGGCCAACAGCATCTCCAACGAAGAGCTGGTGCAGTCTTTCAACGCCTACGTCGCGCAATTCAACGCCGACAACGCCCAGGCCATTGCCCATGGCGAGATCGAGGCGCTGACCGAGTCCAGCGCGGCGTTTATCGAAAAAGCCTCTGGCATCAAAAGCCGCTTTGTCATGGACAAGGACGGCATTCTCGATCCGCAACGCATGGCACCACGCCTGCCGGAGCGTTCGAACGACGAGTGGTCGGTGCTGTGCCAAATGGCCATCGGCGCCGCCGAACAAGCCTTGCAACGCGCCGGCAAGACCGCTACGGACATCGACGGTGTGATCGTCGCTTGCTCCAACCTGCAACGCGCCTACCCGGCCATTGCCATCGAAGTCCAGGAAGCGCTGGGCATCCAGGGTTTCGGTTTCGACATGAACGTTGCCTGCTCCTCGGCGACCTTCGGCATTCAGGCGGCCGCCAACAGCGTGCAACTGGGCCAGGCCCGGGCCATCCTGATGGTCAACCCGGAAGTCTGCACCGGCCACCTGAACTTCCGCGACCGCGACAGCCATTTCATCTTCGGTGACGCGGCCACGGCGGTGATCATCGAGCGTGCTGACCTGGCGACGTCCAAGTACCAGTTCGACATCGTCAGCACCAAGCTGCTGACCAAGTTCTCCAACAACATCCGCAACAACTTCGGCTTCCTCAACCGCGCGGCGGAAGAGGGCATCGGTGCCAAGGACAAACTGTTCGTGCAGGAAGGCCGCAAGGTATTCCGCGATGTTTGCCCAATGGTTGCCGAGTTGATCGCTACGCACCTGGAAGAAAACCAGCTCAACGTCAGCGACGTGAAGCGCTTCTGGCTGCACCAGGCCAACCTCAGCATGAACCACCTGATCGTCAAGAAACTGCTGGGTCGCGAGGCCACCGAAGAAGAAGCACCGGTGATTCTCGACACTTACGCCAACACCAGTTCCGCCGGTTCCGTGATTGCGTTTCACAAGAACCAGGATGATCTGCCTGCCGGTTCCCTGGCGGTGCTCAGTTCGTTTGGCGCCGGTTACTCGATTGGCAGCGTGCTACTGCGCAAGCGTTAATCG
>NZ_JBFUBK010000098.1:0-23879 GCF_056405815.1 Pseudomonas sp. P1_F1_2
GCCTGACCCTCCGCTATCGCGAGCAAGCTCGCTCCCACAGGGTTCTCTGCTGCTAAAGAGAATGCACAAAAAAAATGGCAACCGCGTCAACGGATGCCACTTTTTTAAACGAGGTGATTACTCGCCGTAAACGTCAAACTTGAAGTACTTGTCCTGCACTTGCTTGTACTTGCCGTTGGCGCGGATTTCGGTGATAGCGGTGTTGAATTTATCAGCCAGCTCGGTATCGCCCTTGCGCACGGCAATGCCAGCGCCGCCACCGAAGTACTTCGGATCGTTGTACTCAGGACCGACGAACGCGAAACCTTTACCGGCGTCGGTTTTCAGGAAACCGTCGTCCAGGTTGACCGAGTCGGCCAGCAGCGCGTCGATGCGGCCAGAGACCATGTCGAGGTTGGCTTCCTGCTGGGAACCGTAACGCACCAGCTCGATCCCGGCCGGCACCAGCACTTCAGTGGCGAAACGGTCGTGGGTACTGGCGCGCAGCACACCGACTTTCTTGCCTTTGAGATCGGTCAGCGGATCCTTGACGTCGGTGCCTTCCTTCATGACGAAGCGCGCTGGGGTGTGGTAGTACTTGATGGTGAAATCGACGTTCTTTTTACGGTCGTCGGTGATGGTCATGGACGACAGGATGGCGTCGATTTTCTTCACTTTCAGTGCCGGGATCAGGCCGTCGAATTCTTGCTCGACCCACGTACACTTCACTTTCATCTGTTCACACAGTGCATCGCCGATGTCCACGTCGAAACCGGTGAGTTTGCCGTCAGGGGTTTTCATCGAGAATGGCGGGTAACCGGCTTCGATACCGATGCGGATCGGCTTGGCGTCTTCGGCCACAGCGGTCAGGGACAACATCGACAGTGCCAGGGCACCGAACATCACTAGCTTCTTCATTTATAACTCCTGTGTGCGGAGGCTTTTATTGGCAGCTTAAGATTGGCTTTCGGCCGGTGAAAACCGAAGTGGCCGGCAGTCTAGAGTGGCTTCAAATGGGCAAATTGTGTTTAAGCGACAAATACTTATAGAAAAGTGGCTGCTACAACAGAGCGGCTTGATGCGTGCGCCAAGGCGGTGCACAGACTGTAGGACAAGTCCTTTTTTCGGACAAATCTGACAAACAAAACTTACCCGAGAGCCGTGATGCCTACCTTGAATCTGATCCAGCACCACCCCGCCGAAGGCCCTGGTGCCATTGCTGACTGGGCCTCGTCCCGAGGGCTGACGCTGAAGGTGTTTCGTGCCGATCTCGGCCAATTGCCGCCCGTGAGCGCAGCACCGGTGATTGTGTTGGGCGGGCCATATGAATCCAATGCCGGACCGACATGGCTTGAGGCCGAGCGACAGTGGCTGGCGGGCAGTCTGGATAAAGACGTCGCGGTGTTCGCGATTTGCCTGGGCGCGCAATTGCTGGCGTTGAGCCTGGGCGGAACGGTGCGGCGGATGGCGCGCACGGAAACCGGCTGGACGTCGGTGACATTCACCGATGGGCAAAGGCTGAACGTGCTGGAGTGGCACGAAGACGCGATCGCCCTGCCGCCGGAGGCGCAATTGCTGGCCAGCAGCGATCAATGCGAACAGCAAATGTATCGCGTGGGGCCAACGCGGGTGGGACTGCAGTTCCATCCGGAGTGGAATGCCGAATCGGTGGCGATACTGAATGAACACTTTGCCGAGGAATCACCGTTGCCTCGGGGTGAACCGGACAGCGCCGCCTACGCCGCCGTTTATGACTGGCTGCAGGCGACGCTGGATGCGTGGTGGGCGGCTGCGTCCACTCGCTGAACGTCAGGACTGACGGGCTTTTTGTGTTACTTGAACGTCAGCATTCGCAGCCAATCACAGCACTGACCGGACGCTGCACAGGTGTACTCAATTCAAACCCTTCATCCAGCCACCCGGTCACACCGCCTATCATTTCCTTGACCGGGTAACCCAGCGCCGCGAGCTTCACCGCTGCCTTGTTGGCGCCGTTGCAGTGCGGACCGGCGCAATACACCACGAACAAGCTGCTTTTCGGGTACGCCGCCAACCCTTCAGCATTCAGCAATCGCCCCGGAATATTGATCGCGCCCGGCACATGCCCCCGCTCGAACGCCAGCGGGCCGCGCACGTCGACCAACACGAAATCCACCTCGCCGGCCTGTTGACTGCCGTGGACGTCGGAACAGTCTGTTTCGAATGTCAGACGGTTGCTGAAATGCATCAGGGCGATGGCCGAAGGGGCTGCGGGAATTTCGCGGACCAGGCTGGTCATGGGCAGTACTCCAAAGTCAGGGTGGGTGTGAGAAGACTTTATCCGCCCGATGCTTGGCGCTACAGTGGCGCACAAGACACTCACCGGGAACTTTCCGCCAAATGCAGCCTAACCCTGGATTGGTCGCGATCCTGGCCTACGACGGCCTCTGTACCTTCGAATTCGGCATCGCCGTGGAGATCTTCGGCCTGGCGCGGCCAGAGTTCGACTTTCCTTGGTATGAACACCGGATCGTCGCCGTGGATCAGGGCCCGATGCGCGCCATGGGCGGTATTCAAGTGCTGGCCGATGGCGGCATGGAGCTGCTCGAAGACGCCCGCACCATCATCATTCCCGGTTGGCGCGACCGTCATGCAGCGGTGCCCGAGCACTTGCTCGACGCCCTTCGAAAGGCCCATGCGCGGGGCGCGCGGTTGCTGTCAATCTGTTCCGGCGTATTTGTGCTGGCGGCGACCGGTTTGCTCGATGGCCACAGCGCCACCACTCATTGGCGCTACACCACCGAACTGGCCGAGCGCTTTGCGCATATCCAGGTCAACCCGGACGTGCTCTACGTCGACTCAGGTCAACTGATCACCTCGGCCGGCAGCGCAGCGGGTATCGATGCGTGCCTGCACCTGGTGGCTCGGGATTTCGGTACACACGTGGCGAACTCGGTGGCGCGACGGCTGGTGATGTCGCCGCAACGCACCGGCGGCCAGGCGCAATTTATTCCGGCACCGGTCAGTCCGACGCCGCGCAGCGATGTGTCACGCGTCATGCAATGGGCGCGCGAGCGCTTGCACGAACCGCTGGAGGTGCGCGAATTGGCCAGCGAGGCCGCCATGAGTGAACGGACGTTCCTGCGTCGGTTCACTGAGGCCACCGGGATGCCGCCCAAAGCGTGGTTACAGCATGAGCGACTGGCGCGAGCGCGGGAATTGCTGGAGAGCACCGACCACAACACCGATCAGATTGCCGAGCGGTGTGGGTATCGATCGGTGGAGAGTTTTCGGGTGGCGTTTCGGGGCATTGTAGGTGTGCCGCCGTCAGTGTATCGGGAGCGGTTCGGGCGTGGGGGCAGTGCGATCATTTAAGGTGTGTTTGAGGACGCCATCGCGGGCAAGCCCGCTCCCACAGGTTTGCGGGCGTACACAGCATCGGTGGCAGACACCTATCACTGTGGGAGCGGCGGTACGACGATTCGACTTGCCCGCGATGAGGCCATCCCGGACACGAGTTAACTCAAGGCTTACGCAACAGATAGGTATCCATGATCCACCCATTGGCCAATCGAGCTGCCTTGCGCACCCGCTCAATTTCATCACCTACATCCTTGAGTTTGCCGCTGATCAGGATTTCATCCGGCGTGCCTAAATAGGCGCCCCAGTAAATCTCGGTCTCCTGATCCGCCACCTGATGGTAGGCATCCTGTGCGTCCAGCATCACCACCACGCTGTCCGCATCACTCACCTGCCCCGCCGCCAGCCGTCGCCCTGTGGTGATTTCAATCGAGCGGCCAATCTCATTGAGCGGCACTTTATGCTGCGCCGCCAAGGCCTGGACGCTGGTAATACCGGGGATGACCTCGAACTCGAACACACAGCGCCCCGAAGCCAGAATCGCCTGCAAAATCCTGATCGTGCTGTCGTACAACGCCGGATCGCCCCACACCAGGAAACCGGCGCACTGATCATCGCTCAGGTGCTCATTGATCAAGCGCTCGAAGGTCAATTGCTTGGCAAGGTTGAGGTCTTCGACACTGTTCGTGTAGTCCACATCACCGCGCTCGCGCTCGGGGCTGTGGGCTTCGACGAAGCGGTAGTCGCGATCGGTGATGTAGCGCTCGCAGATCTCGCGACGCAGGTCGATCAACGAGTCTTTGCTCTGGCCCTTGTCCATCAGGAAAAACACATCGACACGGTTCAGCGCCTTCACAGCCTGCATCGTGACGTAGTCGGGGTTGCCGGCGCCAATGCCGATGACCAGCAGTTTTTTCATCACGACACTCCTTCGGCGTCGGTGCCGAGCAAGCGCAGACGCCAGCGGCCGGTGAAGCGCAATTCGATGGCTGACAACGGCTCAACGTCGATCTGATTGAAGGCCGCGCCCTGCACCACTTCCATCAACGCCGCCCGTATGACGAAGGGGTGGGTGATGGCAACGATATGCCCCGGTGCGCTTTCAAGCGTTTGAAGCCACTGCGCCACGCGCTGGCGCAACTGCACCACCGACTCACCGCCATGCGGCGCCGATGCCGGATCATCGAGCCAGGCCTGGAGCGCCGACGCTTGTGACGTTTGCAAGGCATCGATGTGTACGCCGTGCCACTGTCCGAAGTCGCATTCGCTCAATGCCGCGACGACTTCAACATCATCGCCGAACAAGGCCGCGGTTTGCCGGGTACGCATCTCCGGACCGCACAGTAAACGGGGCGTCCCTTTGAACTGGCTGCGGCGCGAGCCTTTCGCCAATTGCCAATCCATTTCCAGTGGCTCGTTCGTAGGAAAATACGCCAATTTCTGTGCGACGGTTCGAGCGTGACAAATCAGAGTCAAACGGGTTGCCTGCACGAATTATCCACCTGTCGAAACCATCGAAAACGGCAACGCGCCGCAAAAACTTGCCCAATTGTGCCCCAAGAAGCCCGGTTCAGGGCGTTTCGTTTCACCGGTCACGCACCGCGTGCCGAACGCCAGGGTCGATGAAATTCGGCAATGTCCCACACGGTTATGGGCGATTACCTACAAGCGCTGTCGATTTCCATGTAGCCCCCTTAGCACGCGGGTTTCGCCCCATTTTGGGGCTCGAAAAAACCGCCGAAAAATTCACTAGACTTGTGGAGTCCGCTACATAAATACTGTTTTAGCAATTTATGAAATGAAACCAACACCCATCCAGCAGGAGCCCGGATGCCCTCTCTCAGAGACCAGATCACCGACGCCGGCATGGAGCTGACGCCGTCGGAACGCAAGGTCATACGTGCCTTGCTGGATCAGTACCCGCGTAACGGCCTCGGCCCGATGTCACGTTTGGCCGAACACGCCGGCGTCAGCGATCCCACCATTGTGCGCCTGGTGAAAAAACTCGGGTTCAACGGTTATGCTGATTTCCAGGATGCCCTGCTCAGCGACATGGACCAGCGTTTGCGTTCCCCCAGTGCCCAGTTGCAACGGCGCTCCCATCTGCACAAAGGCGATGCATGGAGCCACTGTCTGGCGAGCAGCCATCGAGCGTTGGTGGATACCCACGCACTGACTCAGCCCGAAGACATCCGGATCCTCGTGGAATGGCTGCTCGACACTCGCCATCAGGTGCACTGCTTTGGCGGGCGCTTCAGCAATTTCCTCGCCCAGTACTTGCTCAACCACCTGCGCCTGCTACGCCCCGGCTGTTTTGCCCTGGAAGACAACGCGCAACTGCCGGACCGAGTGTTCGATGTGCAGCGCCAGGACGTGGTGCTGGTGTTCGATTACCGCCGCTACCAGTCGCGGACCTTGCGGTTGACCAACGCCGTCAAGAGCCGATACGCACGGGTGGTGTTGTTCACTGACATCTACACTTCCCCACTACGCGAGATGGCTGACCTGATTATCAGTGCGCCGGTTGAATCGGTGTCAGCCTTCGACACCATGGTTCCGGCGCTGGCCCAGGTCGAGGCGTTGATTGCCTGCCTGACGTTGCGCAGCCCGGACCTGGCCGATCGCCTGGAAGGCATCGACGCCCTGCGCGGCGAATTCGACACCCACCTGCTGGAGGATAAATAAGGATGTTTACGCTCCCCCATTGCTCACCCCGGGACCTGCCATTCATCGCCCACCACACCGCGTTACTGTGGGCACCGGCGATCATGTACAACACGGTGCTGGCCGACCCGAGCAACGACTGACAAAAAAAAGGGCGGCGTCTGACAACAAATCAGGCGAGCGCTGCTTTCATGCGTGGAAACCGACAGTGATAGTCAGGTTCGGTGCCAATCACCGAACCCTTTGATACAGGAGTGCAGCCATGCTGGTCTTACGCCCAGTCGAGTTAACCGACCTGCCCCAATTGCAGCAACTGGCCCGTGACAGCCTGGTGGGCGTCACGTCTTTGCCCGATGACAGCGAACGCTTGCGCAGCAGAATTCTCGAGTCCTGCGCCTCACTGGACAAAGGCGTTGAGAAACATGGCCCGGAGAACTACTTCTTCGTGCTGGAGGACCTGACGGCCCGGCGCCTGGTGGGTTGCTCGGAAATCCTGGCCACCGCCGGGTTCAACGAGCCCTTCTACAGCCTGCGCAACCGCCACTTCACCAGCGCCTCGCGGGAGTTGAACATCGAGCATGGCGTGCCGGCACTGTCTTTATGCCACGACCTTAATGGTCACACCCTGCTGCGCGGCTTTCACATCGACGACGACCTGGTGCGCACCGAGTTCTCGGAGTTGCTGTCACGGGCACGGCTGCTGTTTATCGCGGCCCATTCGCAGCGATTTGCGGACGTTGTAATCACCGAAATCGTCGGCTACAGCAACGACGAGGGGCAATCGCCGTTCTGGGATGCCGTGGGCAAGCACTTTTTCGACCTGCCTTATACCGAGGCCGAACGCCTGTGCGGGCTGGAAAGCCGGACCTTTCTCGCCGAACTGATGCCGCAGTACCCGATATACGTTCCCATGCTGCCCCAGGCTGCGCAGGACTGCATCGGCCGGATTCACCCCGACGGCCAGGAGGCCTTCGACATTCTTGAACGCGAAGGCTTTGAAACCAACAGCTACATCGACCTGTTCGACGGTGGCCCGACCTTGTATGCACGCACCTCGAACGTACTCACCATCGCCCAAAGCCTGAAGGCAACGGCGCAGGCCGTTTCGTCCATCGATGCACGAGGCAGGTATCTGGTCAGCAATGACGCACTCAAGGGCTATCGCGCGATCGTCGCCGAACTGGATTACCAGGCCGGGCACCCGGTAGGGTTGAGCGCCGACATGTGCAGGGCCCTGAACGTGACCGATGGCAGCCCGATCCGGTTGATCGCCCTGTGAGCATCACTCGGCCCCGTGGCCAACGACAGCGCCCGAACAGGCGCGAAGAAGGAGCTGCATCATGATTGTCCGCCCGGTTCGCGTCACCGACCTGCCCGCCTTGATGGACCTGGTGCAACAGGCCGGCCCCGGGTTCACCACCCTGCCGGCCAACGAGGATCGCTTGGCGCACCGGGTGCGCTGGGCCCAGCGGACATTCGCCGAACAAGTCGAGCGTGCGGATGCCGATTACCTGTTTGTGCTTGAGGATGACGATCAGCAAGTGGTCGGCGTAAGTGCCTTGACCGGCGCCGTGGGCCTGCGTGAACCCTGGTACAACTATCGGGTCGGGTTAACTGTCAGCGCTTCGCCGGACCTGGGCATTCAACGACAGATTCCGACCCTGTTCCTGAACAACGAAATGACTGGCCAATCGGAACTCTGCTCGCTCTTTCTGCGCCACGACCAACGCCATGGCACCCATGGCCGGCTCCTGTCGCTGGCGCGCCTGCTGTTCGTCGCAGAATTCCCCCAGCAGTTCGGCGACAAGCTCATTGCCGAACTGCGTGGCCGCGCCGACGAGCATGGCTGTTCACCATTCTGGGACAGCCTGGGCCGGCATTTCTTCAAGATGGAATTCAGCCACGCCGACCACCTGTCGGGGTTGGGCAGTAAATCGTTCATCGCCGAATTGATGCCGCGCCAACCGCTCTACACCTGCCTCCTGACGGAACAGGCCCAAGCCGTGATCGGCAAGGCACACCCGAACACCGAACCGGCCTTGAAGATCCTCAGCGCCGAGGGTTTTTCCCACAAGGGCTACATCGATATTTTCGACGCAGGTCCGGTGATTGAAGCACCGGTGTCGGAAATCCGCACCGTGCGCGACAGCCAGGCCCTGGTGCTGACCATTGGCACGCCCGACGAACAGGCCCCGGTCTGGCTGATCCACAACCGTCGCCTGGAAAACTGCCGCATCACCGCCGCCAAGGCACGCATGGTGGGCAACAGCCTGATTGTCGACCGACTCACTGCCAAACGGCTGCAACTGCAGCCCGGCAACTCCGTGCGTGCGGTGCCATTGCTCAATCAACAGCAGCAGGCTGTAGCGGCGTAAACACTTGATGGCGAGTGCTGCGCACTCGGACGCAGCCTTCGGCAGCTGCTACAGGGGTTAGCGTTACTGTGAGGATTGCAGACAACAACTTTGTAAATTCGTCATCATCTTCTGTTCGTCCGCGTGATAGCCTTTTGTTCCTTCGGCGTTGACACTTTTGCTCAAGCCCTTCCATTCCAATTGCAGTGGTGGAACTCGTATGTCCAGGCTTTCCCATCAAGATTTGCGCCGTAACTTCCGCGAACTGTTCGCCTCCAACACCTGCTATCACACGGCTTCGGTCTTCGACCCGATGTCGGCCCGCATTGCGGCTGACCTGGGTTTTGAAGTGGGGATTCTGGGTGGCTCGGTCGCATCGTTGCAGGTGCTGGGCGCCCCCGACTTTGCGTTGATTACCCTCAGCGAGTTCGCCGAGCAGGCCACCCGCATTGGCCGCGTGGCGCAATTGCCGGTCATCGCCGACGCCGACCATGGCTACGGCAACGCGCTCAACGTGATGCGCACCATCGTCGAACTCGAACGCGCCGGCGTGGCCGCGCTGACCATCGAAGACACCTTGCTGCCGGCACAATTCGGCCGTAAATCCACCGACCTGATCGGCGTCGCGGAAGGCGTCGGCAAGATCCGTGCAGCGCTGGAAGCCCGCGTCGATTCAGAAATGGCGATCATCGCCCGCACCAACGCCGGCATCCTGCCCGTCCAGGAAATCATCAGCCGCACCCAGCAGTACCAAGCCGCCGGAGCGGACGGGATCTGCATGGTCGGTGTGCAGGACTTCGACCAACTGGAAAAAATCGCCGAGCACCTGAGCGTGCCGCTGATGCTGGTCACCTACGGCAACCCGGCGCTGCGCGATGACAAGCGCCTGGCCGAACTGGGCGTGCGAGTGACGATTGACGGACATGGCGCTTACTTTGCGGCGATCAAGGCGACGTACGACAGCTTGCGCGAACAGCGGCAGATCTTTACCCAAGCGTCGGATTTGAACGCTACGGAGCTGACGCACACCTACACGCAGCCTGAGGAATACATCCGCTGGGCGAAAGAATTCATGAGCGTTAAAGAATAAGGGTTTAACCGGTTTAGCTGTATTGCCTGGGCTGACGCCTTCGCGGGCAAGCCATGCTCCCACAGTTGAAACGCATTCCCCTGTGGGAGCGTGCGGTGCGGCGATCCGACTTGCCCGCGAAGGGGCCGGTTGCAACACCGCTAGATTGCAGCCTTGAACCCCTCCTCCCGCTGCAACGCCCGCGCCCGGATCACGTCCAGAATCGCGCATCCTTCACGCATCAGCAGATGCACCGCCCCGGTCACACGCGTCAGATCACAGTCTGAAATGCCTTTGAGGCCAAGGCTGGACAAGGTGTCCGCCAAATCACGAACCACGGTAAAGCGATGCGCCGCGCAGGCTGCGAGGTCGCTGAGTTCTTTGTGGGTATTGACGAAGAGCACCGGATTTTCGGGGTCGTAGGTGTCGATGGGGAGGTAACGCGGCATTACTTGGTCGTGCATTGTTGTAACTCCTGTAATTGGAGCAACCACCGTTTCGCGGCCAAACGAAGGTGGCAGCCGTACGCGGGTTGGCCGACCGGGTACAGGAACCGGCACACCCGAAGGTGTCCCACGCACAGCCGCCATAACACGATGTTTCAGGCGCTAATCGCCTGAACGGTGTCGGGTAGCTGGACGTTCCTGTATCCGACCGACCAAGGTCGTTCGCGGAGTTTTCCGCGAGCCCGAACTATAGGGGTCGATACCGAAACGCGGCAACAGGGTACGTTGTAGGAAACGTCTTGGAAAGTTGTGCGCCACTGAATGAGCCAGCTCAACCCCCACAAAAACCCTGTGGTGAGGGGGTTTAGGGGTTGCTGCTAAAGAGTCACACCGAATCAAACAACGCCCGATGCAGCTTGCCGTCGGCGCAAATCACCCGATTGCGGCCAGTGGTCTTGGCTTCGTACAGCGCCTGATCGGCGTCGTTGAGCCACAACGTGGCATCGGCGTGTGCCGGGTTGAAGGCTGCCAGGCCGATGCTCAGGCTGACTTTCAACGCAGGACTTTGCTCGTAGCCCAATGTGGCAAAGCGATCACGCAAGGCATCCATGGCCGCGGCGGCGCTGTCCAGGGGCAAATCCGGCAGTAGCACGCAGAACTCGTCCCCGCCGTAGCGGCCCGCCACATCGGTAACGCGCAGGTTCTGCTTGAGCATTTTGCTCAGCTGACGCAACACAATGTCCCCGGCGACGTGGCCGTAGGTGTCATTGATGGTCTTGAAATGGTCAATGTCGATCAGCGCAATCGCCCCGCCCTGCTGCTGGCGTTGGCAACGCTGGAATTCAATTTCCAGTTGATCCTTCCAGGCGCCATGGTTCAGCAGGCCGGTCAGGCTGTCGGTGCGGCTCAGGGCCAGCAGTTCGCGCTTTTGCCGGCCCAGGGTGGTGGCCTGGCGAAAGCAGATCCAGCCCAACGCCAAGGGGTACAGGATCAGCAGCGGCATGCAGGCAAACATCTGCAATGGACTGGTTGTCGGGATGAACGCGGGCGTAAACAGCAGCCATCCAATGCCTATCCCGAGAATCTGCGCGACGGTGCCCACCAGCAGAAAACGCAAGCCACCGATGGCGACATTGTTCATCGCCATCATCGACAGCGTTGCAACACTGGGCAGCGGATTGAATTGCATGGCCGCCACCCAGAAACCACCGAGAAAGGCGTCGACCAGGATGGTGCGGTGTTCGGCGTGAAACGGAACCTTGGCCCGCCGCGCCCACTGATAGGCAACGTGCGGCCAGAACACCCCGTTGAACACCATCAAACCCCACACCCACGGCGCCGGGTCGAGGGGATACATCGCCGCGCTCACGCACAACAATCCCAGGGCCAAACCCAGGGTACGCGATGTATAAAGCCTCCTGGCCAATGAAAGTCCTTTTCCTCCCGCTTTTTCCATAAGGGCCTCTGCACCACTGAACGGAACCTGATGACACCGGGGTGACAGGTGCGATTGGAGTCTATCAGGGCAACGTTAAATAGCCATCACCGGCGAGCGGCCTGAATACCGTGGTATTGCCGCGAGGCGAGTCTTCAATGTTTGGCTATACATGAAAGAAGGGTTCAATAAACAACGATAAAAAAGGAGGCCCATGCAGACCTTTCAAGTATTGATCATCGGCAGCGGTTTTGGCGGTCAGTGCGCGGCGATCAATTTGCTCAAGGCCGGCATTGATGATTTTCGCTTGCTGGAACGACGGGATTTTTTCGGCGGCACCTGGTGCCAGAATACCTACCCCGGCGCAGCGGTGGACGTACCTTCGCCGCTGTATTCGCTGTCTTTTGCGCCCTACCGCTGGACGCAAATGTTCGCCGAACAAGCGGAGCTTCACCGCTATACCCAGTACGTGGTGGAACGCTTCGGCCTGCGCGAGCGGGTTGAACTGCAAGCCAATGTCGAACGCATCGAATGGGATGACGCCAGCAAACGCTGGGCCGTGCACACCGCCACCAAAGGCACGTATTACGCACAGTTTCTGATTAACGCGACAGGGCCGTTGAGCCAGCCGGTCATTCCTCACTTCGTCGGTCAGGAACGCTTTCAGGGCAAGACCTTCCACACCAACAACTGGGACCATTCCTACGACTACCGGAAAAAACGCGTGGCCGTCGTCGGCAGTGGTGCCAGCGCTGCCCAGGTCATCCCGGCGATTGCCCCGGACGTCGAGCACCTGCATGTGTTCCAGCGCACACCACACTGGGTACTGCCACGGGCCGACCGTGCGTTTGGCCCTTTCCAGCGTTGGCTGCTGGGCCTGAAGCCGGCCTACAAGCTCCTGCGCTGGATGATCTATTGGCAGTTCGAAACCCGGGTGATCGCCTTCAAGTACTCGAAACCGGCGATCCACATGGTCCAGCAACACGCCCTGCGCTTTCTCAAACGCCAGGTGCCAGACCCCGCATTACGCCAAAAGCTGACACCGGACTTCACCATCGGCTGTAAGCGGGTGCTGGTCTCCAGCACCTACTACCCGGCGCTGAGCCGGCCTAATGTGACGTTGCACAGTCGCGAACAAGGCATCGCCGCCATCGACGAAACCGGCATCGTCACTCAGGACGGCCAGCACATCGACCTCGATCTGATCGTCTGGTCCACCGGTTACGACGCCACCGACGGGGTGATTTCCTACCCGGTCACCGGCAAACACGGCACGCAACTCAAGGACGTCTGGGCGCAGTACCCGCGGGCCTACCTGGGCACCAGCCTGCCGGACTTCCCGAACCTGTTTATCGTCACCGGCCCGAACACCGGCATTGGCCACACCTCGGCGCTGTTCATCATCGAATCGCAGATGAATTACATCCTCGACTGTATTCGCACGTTAAAAGCCCAAGGTTTACGCAGCATTGAAGTACGCCCCGAAGCGGAACGTACCTACACTGAAATGATCCATCGCGAAATGGAGCGCACGGTGTGGAAGTCCGGGGGGTGCCATAGCTGGTACCAAAGCAAGAGCGGTCATGTGATCGCCATGTTTCCGGGGTTTAGTTTCAGCTACCACCGATTGACCCGGGCGCTGAAACCTGCCGACCACATCCTGTCCTGATCACGTTAGAGGAAGTCATCCGATGCTTCTTTTGGTTGTCGTTATTGCAGTTATCGTGGCCTGGAGCTGGTTGAGCTACCCGGCCATCGGTTATTGGCTCTATGACTGGAACATGGCGATTGAAGCCAAGCTGTATCGGCTGCACAAGATCGTCGTACCGATCCACGAGATGACCGTCTCGACCTGGCAAGGCGGCCCGTATGAGGCGTCGAGTAGCGTGCTGATGCTGCACGGCTACAGTGCCGACAAAAACCTCTGGCTGCGATTTGCCCGGCACTTTGTCGGCAATTATCGGGTAATCATTCCGGACATTGCCGGTCATGGCGAAACCGGGTTCAAGGCCGGTGGCGGCTACGACATCCCCTTGCAGGCCAAGCGGATCATCCAGTTGCTCGACGTCTGCGGGGTCGAGAAGGTGCATGTGATTGGCAACTCAATGGGCGGCTACATCGCAGCGTGGCTGGCAGCCACGTACCCGGAGCGGATAGCCTCCGTCGCGCTGATCGATCCGGCCGGGGTCACCGCGCCCGAAGCCAGTGATCTGGAGCGGCACCTGGCCAAGGGGCACAACCCGTTTCTGATTCACTCGCGCGAGGAGTTTCGACGCTTCTACGCCATGACCATGGCCGAACCGCCGTGGGTGCCCGGCGTAGTACTGGACGCCGTGGCCCAGCGCTACGAGCAAAGCCGCGATGAGCTGGAGGAGATTTTCAACGACTTTCGCGCCAGCCCGCCGATGGAGCCGATACTGGCGGACATCAAGTGCCCGGCGCTGTTGTTGTGGGGTCACAAGGACCGTTTGATCGACGTCAGCAGCGTGGCCGTCTGGAGCAAGGGCATCGTCGATCTGCGAGTGCATATCTGGGATCACCTCGGCCACATGCCGATGGTTGAGCAACCGGCGGATACCGCAAGGCTGTACCGGGAGTTCCTGGGATCGCTGCGCACCGAAAGCCGTTCCCACTTATAACCACCACCGAGCCCCGTAGCAGCTGTCGAGCTGCGCGAGGCTGCGTCCGGTGGCGAAGCCGCCGTGAATCAGGCTCTGCGGTTTTTCAGTTAAACCGGGTTTTCAGGGTTTACGACGGCTCCGCCGCCGGAAGCAACCTCGCAGGCTCGGCAGCTGCTACAGGTCCTGTTGTTCAAGCAGTCCTTGGCAGAATGAAGTTCGTAAGATTCTTCGTTTGTCGGCGCCGCTGAAGGCTGCGATCTTTTCGCACATCCTTTACGTCACCGCGCCAGGAATTCTTCATGAGCCAAGCACACTTCGTCAGCCCTGACCTGATCCGTCAACGCTTCTCCAAAGCGATGTCCGACATGTACCGCGAGGAAGTGCCGCTGTACGGCGCGCTGATGGAACTGGTGGAACAGACCAATCAGTACGTGCTGGACAGCGACCCGCAGATCGCCCGCCAGTTGATCAGCACCGGCGAAATCGAGCGCCTGGACCTGGAACGCCACGGTGCAATCCGCGTCGGTACCGCCACCGAACTGACCACCCTCGCCCATTTGTTTAAGGTCATGGGCATGCAACCGGTGGGCTATTACGACCTGACCCCGGCGGGCGTGCCAGTGCATTCCACCGCATTCCGCGCCGTGCACGAAGCAGCGTTGCAAGTCAGTCCGTTCCGCGTGTTCACCTCGTTGCTGCGTCTTGAACTGATCGAAGACCTGGAACTGCGCGCCTTCGCCCAGTCGGTGCTGGACAAGCGCCAGATCTTTACCCCGGCAGCGCTGACCTTGATCGAGCGCGCTGAAACCGCAGGCGGCCTCACCGAGCAAGAAGCCCAGGACTTCGTCGAGCAGGCGCTGGAAACCTTCCGCTGGCATCACAGCGCGACCGTCACCGCCGAGCAGTACCAAAAACTCAGCGCCCAGCATCGCCTGATCGCCGACGTCGTGGCCTTCAAAGGCCCGCACATCAACCACCTGACGCCACGCACGCTGGACATCGACATCGTCCAGGCGCAAATGCCGGTCCACGGCATCACCCCCAAAGCAGTGATCGAAGGCCCGCCTCGCCGCCAGTGCCCGATTCTGTTGCGCCAGACCAGTTTCAAGGCGCTGGACGAACCGGTTGCCTTTACCGATCAAACCGCCACCCAAGGCAGCCACAGCGCCCGCTTCGGTGAAATCGAACAACGGGGTGCCGCGCTGACGCCAAAAGGCCGGGCGCTGTATGACCGGTTGCTCAACGCGGCACGAGATGAATTGAAAGACTTCCCCAATGAGGCCAATGCCGCACGCTACAACGCGCTAATGACGCAGCACTTTGGCGAATTTCCTGACACGTACGAAGGCATGCGCCAACAGGAACTGGCGTACTTTCGCTACTTTGTGACGGAAAAAGGCCAAGCGGCCGAAGAACTGAAATCGTTGTCGCTGGAGGCGTTGCTCAGCGGCGGTTACCTGCGGGCTGAACCTTTGGTCTATGAGGATTTTCTGCCCGTGAGCGCAGCGGGGATTTTCCAGTCGAACCTCGGGGATGCAGCGCAAACCCACTATGGCGTGCATTCGAATCAGCAAGCATTTGAACAAGCGCTGGGGCGAGCGACGATTGATGAGTTGGGGTTGTATGCCGAAACGCAACGGCGTTCGATTGAGGAATGCTATGCGACGCTGGGCCACGCCATCTGAAACCTGTAGCAGCTGGCGAAGCCTGCGTCCGGCTGCGAAGCAGTCGTAAATCGGCTGGTGCGGTTTTTCAGATAAACCGTGGTTACCGGATTACGACTGCTACGCAGCCGGACGCAGGCTGCGCCAGCTGCTACAGGATCGGGTTTAGCGGAGTTTGGCGAGCAACGCCTCGGCCGCAGCCTCGGACGACGCCGGGTTCTGACCGGTGATCAGCAACCCGTCAGTCAGCACATAGCTTGCCCAATCGTCGCCCTTGGAATAAATCCCGCCCTTCTCCTTGAGCATGTCTTCGACCAGAAACGGCACGACGTTCGTCAGTTGCACCGCCTCTTCCTCCGAGTTGGTGAAGCCCGTGACCCGCTTGCCCTTGACCAGCGGCTGACCGTCCGTGCCTTTGACGTGGCGCAGCACACCCGGTGCATGGCAAACCGCTGCGACCGGTTTATTCGCCTTGTAAAACGCTTCGATCAGCGCAATGGATTGCTTGTCTTCAGCCAAATCCCACAGCGGACCATGGCCGCCCGGATAGAAAACCGCATCGTAATCCTCGGCTCTCACACTGTTGAGCAGCGCGGTAGAGGCCAATGCGGATTTAGCCGCCGCGTCTTTATTGAACCGATCGGTGGCGGCGGTTTGCGCATCCGGCTCATCGCTCTTGGGGTCCAGCGGCGGCTGACCACCCTTGGGCGACGCCAGGGTCAACTGAGCACCGGCGTCCTTGAAGGCGAAATACGGTGCGGCGAACTCTTCCAGCCAGAAGCCGGTTTTCTTCCCCGTGTTACCCAATTGATCGTGGGACGTTAAAACCATCAGGATTTTCATGTCGCTCTCACTCCGGTTCAGGGTTGTCAGGATGCTCGATGGCAGTGTTTTTATGGACCCTGCTGCCAGTCGATTCGTTGCACCGGCTATCAGGTGTCGTTGATGGATGGCGCATAGCCCTTATGCGCAAGAAGTTGCGCACTCATCGTTGGAAAAGGCCTTTTTGGGACCCTGATCACCCTGCCGGGCGGGCTCTCCAGCCGAGTGCGCAAGAAGTTGCGCAGTGCTGTGCAAGTTCTTGCGCACATTCCTCAGTGTTCTTCTGTAGAAATCTTTCCGGAACTTGAAAAACAGTCTCAACACACTGTTTTATATAGCTTTTAACGTTTATGGCACGGACCTTGATAACAGTCAGGCACCCACCGGGCGATACCGCCTCCCGGGCACCCTTAATTTTTAGCAAGGAGCACACCCATGGCTACACCAGCGTACATGTCCGTCACTGGCGAAAAACAAGGTCTGATCACCGCCGGCGCATTCACCGCCGATTCGGTTGGCAACACCTACCAGGAAGGCCACGAAGACCAGGTCATGGTTCAGGCTTTCAGCCACGACGTGATCATCCCGCGTGACCCACAGTCCGGCCAACCTACCGGTCAGCGCGTTCACAAGCCAGTCGTGATCACCAAGGTCTACGACAAGTCTTCGCCTCTGCTGCAAGCGGCCCTGACTTCCGGCGAGCGCATGAGCGAAATCGTTATCCAGTGGTACCGCACTTCGGCTCAAGGTACTCAAGAGCACTACTACACCACCAAACTGGAAGACGCGATCATCGTCGCCATCAACAACAAAATGCACAACTGCCAGGACCCGTCGAACTCGCACTTCACGCACCTGGAAGAAGTGCAGTTCACCTACCGCAAAATCACCTGGACCCACGAAGTATCCGGTACTTCGGGTTCCGATGACTGGCGTCTGCCGGTCGCCTAAATCAGGCCGACCGTCTCAAGCATCGGCCAGCTCTGCTGGTCGATGTTGTTTTCGCTCTTCCAGAATTTTCGCGTCGGCTGATGCCTTTTTTGGCCATTGGCGCACGCCGCAGCACTGCACGAGGAACAAGGGATGTTCGCGCCGGCCAATCAGACTCACTTTGCCCTGACCATCGAAGGCCTATCCAGCGATTTGCAGGTGCTGTCCTTGYAAGGTCGGGAGGCGATCAGCCAACCGTTCGTGTTTGAGGTGGAGCTGGTCAGTGAACAGCCGTCCCTGGACCTCGAATCCCTGCTGCACAAACCGGCCTTCTTGCAGCTCTCGCCTGACGGCAGCGGCATCCACGGCCAGATCTACCGCGCCGCCCAGGGTGATTCCGGCAAACGCCTGACCCGCTACGCGGTGACCCTGCGTCCGCAACTGTCCTACCTGGCGCATCGCGTCAACCAACGCATCTTCCAGAACCTCAACGTGCCGAAAATCATCGGCAAGGTCCTTGAAGAGCACGGCATCCAAAGCAACGCTTACGAATTCAAAGTCGGGGCGATTTATCCCGAGCGCATTTACTGCGTTCAGTACGATGAATCGGACCTGCAATTCATCCAGCGCTTGTGCGAGGAAGAAGGGATTCACTACCACTTTCAGCACAGCACTTCGGCCCACAAGCTGGTGTTCGGCGATGACCAGACGGTGTTCCCGAAACTGGCGCCCGTGGCCTATCAGCAAGACTCCGGCATGGTCGCCAACGACCCGGTGATCAAGCGCTTCGATCTGCGCCTGGAAACCCGCACCAGCCGCACCACCCGCCGCGACTACGACTTCGAAAAACCGCGCATCACCCTCGAAAGCGAAAACCGTGGCGACGCCCTGCCCGACCTCGAAGACTACGACTACCCCGGCCGTTTCATCGACCGCGAGCGTGGCAAGCACCTGGCCAAACGCGCCCTCGAACGCCACCGCAGCGACTTCCAGCTCGCCGAAGGCAAAAGTGATCAGCCGTTGCTGGTCAGCGGCCACTTCCTGGCCCTGACCCAACACCCCAAGGCTAAATGGAACGACCTGTGGCTGCTGACCGAAATCCTCCACGAAGGCAAACAGCCGCAAGTGCTGGAAGAATCGGTGACCAGCCACACCACCAACCTGAAGGACGACTTCCATCAGGGCTACCGCAACCGCTTCCAGGCCACCCCGTGGGACGTACCGAATCGCCCGCCGCTGCAGCATCCCAAGCCACGGATCCTCGGCAGTCAAAGCGCCGTGGTCACCGGGCCCCTGGGTGAAGAAATTCATTGCGACGAGTACGGCCGCGTCAAAGTGCAATTCCACTGGGACCGCGAAGGCCAGGCCGACGACAAGACCAGTTGCTGGCTGCGCGTCTCCTCCGCCTGGGCCGGCGCCCACTACGGCGGCATCGCCATCCCGCGGATCGGCATGGAAGTGCTCGTCACCTTCCTCGAAGGCGACCCCGACCAACCGCTGATCAGCGGCTGCCTTTACCACAAGGAAAACGTCGTCCCGTACCCGCTGCCGGCGAACAAGACCCGCAGCACTTTCAAAACCCTGAGTTCACCCGGTGGCGGCGGTTTCAACGAACTGCGTATCGAAGACAAAAAGGGCCAGGAACAAATCTTCCTGCACGCCCAGCGCGACTGGGATGAAAACGTCGAGCACGACCAGAAAATCCGCGTCGGCAACGAACGCCACGACACCGTCGAGCAAAACAGCTACAGCGAATTCAAAGCCGAAGAACACCACACGGTTTACGCCGACCGCAAAGTCGAAGCACGCGCCAACGACCACCTGACCGTGGGCGCAAACCAGCACATCAAGATTGGCACCGGGCAGTTCATTGAAGCCGGCCAGGAAATCCACCTGAGCAGCGGCATGAAAGTCGTGCTCGAAGCCGGGAGCGAACTGACGCTCAAGGGTGGCGGCAGCTTCATCAAGATCGACGCCAGCGGCGTGACCCTGAGCGGGCCGGTGATCAACATGAACTCCGGGGGCAGTCCGGGCAGCGGGACCGGGGCTGCGCCGTTGATGCCGGGTGTGTTGAAACAGGCGGATGCGGACAAGGCTGGGGCGGTACTGACACCGGCGCAGGTCAATACGCTGAAGCGTAATGCGCCGTTTTGTGAAGAGTGTGAAAAATGCAAGGCAGGTGTTTGTGCGAGCTGATCTTTTGACTCCTCAGGCGTGGTTGGCTGAACGGCCGCTGCAAACGGGCGAACACCTGTATCTGATCGTCAGTGCCGCCAGTGATGCCGATGCGCTGAAGACGCTTTACCAGAATGACCCCACCACCCAGGCCACCCCGATCTGGGGCGGAACACCCTACGCGAGTTGGCAACAAGTAATGCCTTACCTCACCGAGTTGAAGCCCAACTCGGGTTTTCTGTCGTGGATTGCCGAAACGGACGCGCAAGACTGGGGATGGCTGGCGGTTTCAACCAGCACGCCGGAGCTGGTCTTTGAACACCTGCGCAGCCTGACCCAAGTGCGCATGCCCGATGGAACCGAGGTGTTTTTCCGGTTCTGGGATGGGCGGCATATCTATCCGATTCTGGAGGGATTGGGTGAGGCGGCGGGTGAAGTGTTACCGGTGTTTGATCGGTATCTGATTAATGGCAAGCGGCTGGATATCGGGCCACGCGTGGTGCCGGTGGCGAAAGATTGGCCTTGGTGGGAGGTGCCAAAGACGTTGCTTGATGGCTTGGCCAAGCAAGACCCGTCGACCTTGATCGGCAACCTGATGCAATGGCTGGAAGAGGAACGCCCAGACATCTACGCCGCTTACCCCGACAGCAACCTGAAGCTGAAAATCGCACGCTTCGTGCGTCGGCCCGATGCTCCGAAAAACTTGAATGAAGCACTGTTAAACCACCTGATTCTGGAGCAAGGCTGATGGATCGCGTTGCCTACGTTGATAACCAACTGAGTACGTTCAAGGACAGTCTGAAGCTGTACCAGGAACAAACCAAAACCTGGTATGCAGAGGTCGCCGATAAAGGCAGTCGCGCTGCAGACTTGCCTTCTTTGCTCGGCATGGAGCGAGTGATCAAGGTCGGCAACTCCAGCAAATCCGTCAGCATGACTGACGGCGATTTCTCCTCAAACGTCGCTCAGTGCCCACTCAAAGGCCCATTGCTGATCGAAAGCAAATTCGAATCGGTCTACGACATTCCGCTGGGGGATATCGAAGTTGAAATCGTCGCGGTGGAAGGCGGCGCGGTCAGCAAAGTCAAACTGGATGCTCAAGGCAAAGCAGCCTGGACAGAAGGTGTTCCGGGCAAGTTCTACAAGATCCGCGTTCACAATGAAGTGACACCGGCGCAGATTGATACGCTGTTCAGTTCCTATGGCGGCCTGACCGCCGACCTGGAAGGCTTCCTGCGCAAGGAATGGGCGGGCTTCAAACCTCAATGGTCCAACGTGTCAGCCTCCGGCACCGCCATGGCTGTCGGCAACGGCATCCTTGAAGGAGGCTGGGAAGCGATCAAAGGGGTCTGGGATGGCATCAGTCTGGTGCTCGACATCCTGCAAGACCCGGGCAAGTTTGCGAAGGACCTCGGTGCAGGTACCCAGAAACTGATTGACCTGGCCAAACAAGCGCCCGACATCATGAAAAAGGCCATGTTGCTGGCCAGCGATGAGGCCGCACTGTTCCTGATGGTGCGCAGCGCCGTCATCTGGCTGGCAGGTTTGCCACCGATGAAGATGGCTGGCGATGTGGCAAAAATGACCACGGCGGCGGTCGTGGGTATCGCCATCGACATCGTCATCTCGATCGTGCTGACCATCGCCGCGGAAGGTACGGGCGTCATCTACCTCGCCGCGCGGTTGAAAAAGTATGGCGAAATCATCATCAAGGCCGTCACTGGCTTTGTGGAGTCGGTGTTCAAGATCATCAAAGGCTTCATGGAGTACGTTACGAAATACACAGCCGTTGCGGCGCGTGGTGTGACGGCACAAATGAAGAATGGCTTGGCCCAGTTGCGTTTTGACGGGAAGAAAAACGCGAAACTGGGCAAGGGCAAAACCGGCGATGATGTCTCCAGGCAAGCCACGACACCCGCCGACAAAAGCGCTGAACCCGCCGCGAAAACCTGCACCGACAAGTGCCCCGTTTCGATGGTCACCGGTGAAGAGCTGTTGACGCTGACCGATGGTCAACTCGACGGCCTGCTGCCCTTTGAGTGGACGCGCCTGTATCGAACCAGCGCCGTGGAAATCGATTGTGGCCTCGGTTACGGCTGGAGCCATGCGCTGGCGCACCGTGTCGAGATCAACGGTGACGAAGTCATCTGGACCGACCACGAAAACCGTGCCACGCCGTTTCCACTTCCGAGCCAGCAACGCCCCGCTATCACCAACAGCCTGTCGCGCGCAGCGATTTTTATCGGCGACGATCCTTCGGAACTGGTTCTGGCACAGGCAGGCAGTCGCCCTTCCTTCTACCACTTCCGTTACAACAGCAAAGGCGCAACCCTCATCGCCATCAGCGACAGCTATGGCAACCGGTTGCACATCACCCGTGATATTCACGGGCGAATCAAACGCCTCGATAACGGTGCCGGTCGCGCCCTTCTCCTGCGCTACGACCGAAAGCACATCGTCGCCGTCGACTATCAACAGTTCCTTCCGGCGGACACTCTGGAAGACGCCTGGAACACCGTCCAGACGCTGGTCACGTACAGCTATGACGCGCAGCATCGCCTGATTGAAGCGAAGAACGCGGCCGGTGAAGCCGAGCACTATCGCTACAACGATCAGCACGTGATTCTCGAACGGCAATTGGCGGGTGGCGCCAGTTTCTTCTGGGAATGGGAGAACGAAGGCAAGCTCGCGCGCTGCGTTCATCACTGGGCGAGTTTCTCGCAGATGGAAGCGCACTACGTCTGGGACGATAAAGGTAGCGTCACGGTTACCAACGCCGATGGCAGCGAAGAGGTTTATACCCACGACGATAAAGCGCGGTTGATCAGCAAGATCGACCCCGATGGCGCGGAACACCTCAAGGCCTACGACGACAAGGGCCAGTTGATCGCAGAAAAAGATCCGCTGGGCGCCGTGACCGAATACCGGTACGACGAAGACGGCTTGATGACGGCGGTCATTCCTCCGGAAGATGAACCGGTCACGTACGAATACAGCAATGGGTTCGTGAGCGATGTCCATCGCGGCAAAGCCACGTGGAAGTATCAGCGCAACAATCAGGGCGACATAACCCAGCAGATCGATCCGCACGGCAACGCCACCCTCTACAGCTACGACCGCCAAGGCCGCTTGCTGGAAATCCGTCATCCCGATGGCAGMCGCCATCAACTGGGATGGAACAACCTCGGACAACTGCTGGAAGAAAGCCTGCCTGACGGCGGTCAACGCAAATACCGTTACGACGCCTTGGGCCGGCAAATCACCCGTCAGGAAGAAACCGGCGCGATCACCCACTACCAATGGGACGCCGCCAATCGCCTCGCACAAGTGACCCTGCCCGGTGGCGCGACCCGTGCATTTACCTACAACGCCTATGGCAAAGTCACCGCCGAGCGCGATGAGCTGGGGCGCATCACTCGCTACGAATACGCCGATGGCCTGCACCTGGTCAGCCGCCGCCTGAATCCGGACGGTAGCCAATTGCGTTATCGCTACGACAATTCACGCCTGCTGCTGACCGAGATCGAAAACGAGCGCGGCGAGCATTACCACCTCGATTACTACGCCAACGGCCTGATCCAGCAGGAAACCGGCTTCGACGGGCGCCGCACCGCCTACGAGTACGACCTCAACGGCCAATTGCTGAAAAAAACCGAATTCGGCGACGACGGCAGCGAACTGATTACCGAATATCAACGCGATGCCGCTGGCCGGTTGCTGGTCAAGACGCTAGCCGATAGCGAGGAAATCCACTACAGCTACGACGCCTTCGGCCGCTTGGTCAACGTCGACGATGGCAACTGGCCCCTCGCCTACGAATATGACCTGCAAGATCGCTTGATCACCGAACATCAAGGCTGGGGCACGCTACGTTACGAGTACGACTCGCTCGGCCAACTGAGCCACTGCCGCCTGCCCGATGGCAGCAAACTCGACTATCGCCACCAAGCCGGTGGCCGCCTGAACAGCATCGACCTCAACGGCTCGCGCCTGACCACGCACCAGTTCAGCGCTGGTCAGGAACTTCAGCGCCAGCAAGGCCTGCTGCTCAGCCAGTACCAGTACGACGAACAAGGCCGTCTGCAAGCACACAGCGTCAGCCAAAAAGATAGAAACCTGTTCCACCGCCGCTACGCCTACGACGCCAACGGCAACCTCGCCGGCATCGACGACAGCCGCAAGGGAAATCGCAGCTACCACTACGACCCGCTCGATCGCCTGATCAACGTCCGAGGCAGCACCCCGGAAAGCTTCGCCCACGATCCCGCCGGGAACTTGCTGGGCCAAGGCGACCAAGCCAGCGCAAACCTGGCCAACGTCAAAGGTAACCGCCTGCTGATGCAGGGCGACCGCCACTAYGACTACGACGCCTACGGCAACC